>NZ_JBEYVJ010000310.1:0-8629 GCF_040643935.1 Kitasatospora sp. NPDC047058
ACCCCATTGCTGTTACACTCTGCCCCCACCCGACGCTCTTCCGATCACTCGAACCCGCACGAGCCGCCGACGCCCCGTGGGGACCGCGGGCGAACCCGCGGCCCCCACGGCGGACGTCAGTGCCCCAGCGCCCGGGCGCCCGCCGCGCGGTCGGCCGCCTGGGCCTTCAGCGCGCGCTCGACGCCGGCCCGCGCCTCGACGACCTGCCGGCGCAGCGCCGGCGCCGGCTCGGCCGAGGCCAGCCAGGCGTCGGTGGCGTCCAGCGTGGCCTGCTCCACCTGGAGCGCCGGGTACAGGCCGACGATGATCTGCTGCGAGATCTCGTGGCTACGGGTCTCCCAGATGCCCTTGACGGCCGCGAAGTACTTCGCGGCGTACGGCGCCAGCAGCTCGCGCTGGTCGGCCTGCTGGAAGCCGGCGATCACGGCCTCCTGGACGTAGTTGGTGAGCTTGTCCGACTCCACCACGGAGGCCCAGGCCTCCGCCTTGGCCTCGGCGGTCGGCCGGGCGGCGCGGCAGGTGGCGGCGTGCTCCTGGCCGGCCGCGGTGTTGTCGCGCTCCAGCTCGGCCGCGATGGCGGCCTCGTCGGCGCGGCCGGTGGCGGCGAGCCGGCCGAGCAGCGTCCAGCGCAGCTCGGTGTCGACGGCCAGGCCCTTGAGCTCGGCCGAGCCGTCCAGCAGCCCGGCGAGCAGGCCGAGCTGCCCGTCGGTGCGGGCGACCGAGGCGAGCGCGCGGGCCCAGGCCAGCTGGTGGTCGCTGCCGGGCTCGGCGGCACGAAGCTGCGCCTCGGCGGCCTCGGCCCAGCGGGCGAGGCCCTGCTCGCGCCAGGCCGGGTCGGCGTAGGCGTCCAGGGCCAGCTTGACCTGGCGGTGCACCGACTGGACGACGCCGATGTCGCTCTCCCGGGCGAGGCCGGAGATGGCGAGCGCCAGGTAGTCGCGGGCGGCCAGCTCACCGTCCCGGGTCATGTCCCAGGCGGAGACCCAGCACAGGGCGCGCGGCAGCGAGTCGGTGAAGCCGCCGAGGTGCTCGGTGACGACGGCCAGCGAGTCCTCGTCGAGCCGGATCTTCGCGTACGACAGGTCGTCGTCGTTGAGCAGGACGACGGCCGGGCGGTGACGGCCGACCAGCTCCGGAACCTCGGTGCGGGGGCCGTCGACGTCCAGCTCGATCCGGTCGGTGCGGACCAGTGCGCCGTCGGTCAGCTCGTACAGGCCGATGGCGATCCGGTGCGGGCGGAGCACGGCCTCGCCCTTGGCGCCGGCCGGCAGCGCGGGGGCCTCCTGGAGGACGGTGAAGGACTCGATCTCGCCGTCGGTGTTGAGCACGATGGAGGGCCGCAGCACGTTGATGCCGGCGGTCTCCAGCCAGGACTTGGACCAGGCCTTGAGGTCGCGGCCGCTGGCCTTCTCCAGTGCGCCGAGCAGGTCGCCGAGGCGGGTGTTGCCCCAGGCGTGCTGCTTGAAGTAGGCCTGCACGCCCTGGAAGAAGGCGTCCTGGCCGACGTACGCCACCAGCTGCTTGAGCACCGAGGCGCCCTTGGCGTAGGTGATGCCGTCGAAGTTGACCTGGACGTCCTCCAGGTCGTTGATGTCGGCCATGATCGGGTGGGTGGACGGCAGCTGGTCCTGCCGGTACGCCCAGGTCTTCATCTGGTTGGCGAAGGTGGTCCAGGAGTGCGGCCACTTCGAGCCGGGCGCCTCGGCCTGGCAGACGGCCTCGGCGTAGGTCGCGAACGACTCGTTCAGCCAGAGGTCGTTCCACCACTCCATGGTGACCAGGTCACCGAACCACATGTGGGCCAGCTCGTGCAGGATGGTCGCGGCCCGCGACTCGTACGCGGCGTCGGTCACCTTGGAGCGGAACACGTACTGGTCGCGCAGGGTGACGGCGCCCGCGTTCTCCATCGCGCCGGCGTTGAACTCCGGGACGAACAGCTGGTCGTACTTGGCGAACGGGTAGGGGAAGTCGAACTTCTCCTGGAAGTAGTCGAAGCCCTGCTTGGTGACCTCGAAGATCGCCTCGGCGTCCAGGAACTCGCGCAGCGACGGGCGGCAGTAGACGCCCAGCGGCACCTTCTGGTCGCCGTTCTCGTAGGCGTCGAAGACGCCGACGTACGGGCCCGCGATCAGGGCGGTGATGTAGGAGGAGATCCGGCCGGTCGGCTCGAACCTCCAGACCTGGACGTCCTGGCCGTCCGGGGAGGTCCCCGCGTCGGCCGGGGCCGGGGTGGGGGAGTTGGAGACGACGACCCAGCCCTTGGGGGCGGTCACGGTGAAGGTGAACGCGGCCTTGAGGTCGGGCTGTTCGAAGGAGGCGAAGACCCGGCGGGCGTCCGGCACCTCGAACTGGGTGTACAGGTAGGTCTCGCCGTCGACCGGGTCGACGAACCGGTGCAGGCCCTCACCGGTGTTGGTGTAGGCGCAGTCGGCGACGATCCGCAGCTCGTTCTCGGCGGCCAGGTTCGGCAGGGCGATCCGGCTGTCGGCGAAGTTGGCGTTGTCGAGCCGCTCGCCGTTGAGGACGATCTCCTCGACGCTCGGGGCGACCAGGTCGATGAAGGTGGCCGCGCCGGGGGTGGTGGCGCTGAACCGGACCACGGTGGTGGACCGGAAGGTGCCCCCTTCGCGGGCCGAGCCGAGGTCGAGCTCGATGTCGTACGCGTCCACGCGCAGGAGGTCGGCCCGGGTGCGGGCCTCCTCACGGGTCAGGTTGGTGCCGGGCACTCGCTGGACTCCTTCGTCAGGCTGATGCCTCGCATCCTCCCACGTCCGGTGCGCGGAGCCCGGGGAAATGTGCGCGGCGGGGTGGAGCGGGCGCGACGGCACCGCTCCACCCCGCCGGGGCGTCACTTCTTGGTGTACTTCACCACCGGGGCGTCCGAGCCCGAGCTGCGGGCGTAGCCGTACAGCGAGCCCTCCGCGGTGAGGATGTACTCGGTGCTGCTCAGGCTGATGTAGCTGTTGGACTTGGGCTGGGTGAGGGAGCCGAGGTCGGTCGGCGAGCCGTCGGCCGGCGAGAGCGTCACCAGCTTGGCGTCCTTGCTGTAGCCCATGTCCAGCACGGCGCGGACCTTGCCGTCCTTGTCGGTGCCGGAGACCAGCCGGATGCCCTGGGCGTCGCCGCCGGTGGACGACCAGAGCCGCTTGCCGGTGGTCAGGTCGTAGGCGTTGATCGCCGGCTTGGAGGAGGAGTTGGTCTGGACGTACAGCGTGGTGCCGCTGACCACGTTCTGGGTGAACGCGTCGGACTGGCCGGAGAGCCGCAGGCTGTCGGCCCCGGGCTCCTTGACGGACATCGGCGTCAGCGGCTTGGTGCTCTTGTCGAACGGCAGGATGTAGTCGCCGTTCGGGCCGTTGGTGACCAGCAGCACCAGCGGCATGTCCGAGATCACCTTGTCGACCCGCTCGATGCTGCCGGTCAGCGTGATCGGGGCACCCGTGGCGGCCTTGCCGGTGTCCGCGTCGACCACCACCAGCTGGGACTTGGTGGTGGGGCCGTAGCAGCGGTCGCTGACGGCGATCTGGGCGCCGGCCGCCTTGCCGAAGAGGCTGCAGTCCTTGTCGCGCGGCTGGAACGACCAGGCCGGCGAGCCGTCGGTGAGGTTCAGCCCGCCGACCACGCTGCCGCCGACGCCGACGACCTTCTCGGTCACGGTCAGGGTGGGGGAGGACATCCGCTCGGGGCTGACCTTGACGGTCCAGAGCAGCTTGCCGGTGGTGACGTCGACCGCGCCGACGGTGGAGCAGTCGCTGTCACCGGTGTTGAGCCCGATCGCGGCGATGTGCTTGGAGTTCACGCCGTACGACGCGGCGCAGAACTCCTTGGTGCCGGCCGGCGGGGCGATCGTCCACAGCTCCTTGCCGTCGGCGGCGTTGATGCCGCGGATGCCGGAGCTGTCGGCGCGCACGGTGCTCTTGTCGGTGCCCCAGATGCCGAGCAGCTGCGAACCGCTGGCTGCGTTGGCGGGCTTGGCGGCGCCCCAGGCGTAGTTGTAGGCGCCGGCGACGCCCGGGCTGCTGGTGCTGCCGCCGTTGGCGGAGGTGTTGTCGTCGGGGGTCTCGTTGACCAGCACGACCAGGGCCGCGACGATGGCGATCGCCAGCACACCGCCGATGATGCCGCCCCAGAGCATCACGGGGTTGCGCTGCTTGGGCGCGGTCGGCACCGGCGCACCGGGGTAGGTGTACCCGCCCTGCGGCTGCGGCTGCGGCTGCGGCTGCGGGTAGCCGTAGCCGCCGTACGGCTGGCCGCTGCCGTCGGTGGCGCCGAACGGGGGCTGCTGGCCGGGGGCCGGGTCGTACGGGCCGACCGGCGCGCCCACCGGGGGAGCCGGCGTGCCCTGGGAGGGGAAGGCGGCGGTGGGCGCGTAGGCGTACTCACTGCCCGGTGCCGGTGCCGGTGCCGATGCTGCCGGGGGCTGGGCCGGCGGCGGCGTTCCGGGCGCGGCCGGTCCGGCCTGGCCGGGGATCGGTGCCCCGTCGAGCCGCGTCATCTGGTCCGCCACGGCGGCCGGGTCCACACCGGGCGTGCGCCCGAGCGGGACGCCCCGGTTGTCCTGCGGACCCGTGCCCGGCGTGACGCCTGACCCCGGAGTAGGGTGATCCCCTGCCATCTGATTCCCCGTCATGTCTGGAAGCGCCCCCCGGCCGGTCACGTCCGTGGCCGATGGGACGGGTGAGATTGGGCACCATGGTACGGGTGGCCCGATTTCGCCCCGCTGCAGGAGCCCGGAACCCCGCGCACCACCCCCTGAGCTGGCCGTCTTCCCGCCGGCTCCGCGCGCCCGTCCGGAGGGGCGCCGCAGCCCCCACCGCACCACCACGCACACTCCGCCAACCCCTCACCTCCGGCCCCCGGCGTCCGGGCCGTCACGCGCGCCCCTCCCGCCACCCCCGTACGCCCCTTCACCAGCCCCCGCGAGCCGCCTGCCGCACCGTCGCGCGCCCCTCCGCACTGCCTCCGCGCCCCCCGCGCGTCACCCGCCGTTCCACCCGCGTAGGCCGTCGCCGCACCTCCGACGCCCTTCAGGGCCTAGGCTTCAGAAGGTGAAGGGATCGCCCGGCGGATGGGGTTCCCTCGCCCTTGGGAGGGTGGATCATGTCGACGGACACACCGGGATCGCAGTCCTCGCTGCACCGGGCGAACCTGGAGCGCGTGCTCCGGGCGGTACGGATGGCCGGCTCGCTGACCCAGGCCGAGATCGCCCGCGGCACCGGGCTCTCCGCGGCCACCGTGTCCAACATCGTCCGGGAGCTCAAGGAGAGCGGCACCGTCGTGGTGGCCGACACCTCCTCCGGCGGGCGCCGCGCCCGCAGCGTCTCGCTCAGCGGTGACGCCGGCATCGTGGTGGGGATCGATTTCGGCCACACCCACCTCCGGGTCGCCGTCGGCAACCTCGCGCACCGCGTGCTCGCCGAGGAGAGCGCCCCGATCGACGTGGACGTCTCGGCCGCCCAGGGCTTCGACCGGGCCGAGGCGCTGGTCGAGCGGCTGCTCGCCGAGGCCGGCTTCCGCCCGGACAAGGTGATCGGCGTGGGCCTGGGCGTCCCCGGCCCGATCGACGTGGAGACCGGCGCCCTCGGCTCCACCGCGATCCTGCCGGGCTGGACCGGCATCGCCCCCGGCCGCGAGCTGGCCGAGCGGCTCGGCATGCCGGTGCACGTGGACAACGACGCCAACCTGGGCGCCCTCGGCGAGCTGGTCTGGGGCGCGGGCCGCGGCCTGAGCGACCTCGCCTACATCAAGGTGGCGAGCGGTGTCGGCGCCGGCCTGGTGGTGAACGGCCAGATCTACCGCGGCCCGGGCGGCACCGCGGGTGAGATAGGGCACATCACGCTGGACGAGGCCGGCCCGGTCTGCCGCTGCGGCAACCGCGGCTGCCTGGAGACCTTCGTCGGCTCCCGCTACCTGCTGGGCCTGCTCAGCCCGACCCTCGGCCCGGACCTCTCGCTGCCCCGGGTGGTCGAGCTGGCCCACCAGGGCGACCTCGGCTGCCGCCGGGTGATCGCCGACGCGGGCCGCCAGATCGGCACCGGTGTCGCGACCCTCTGCAACCTGCTCAACCCGCGCCGGGTGATCCTCGGCGGCGACCTCGCCGACGCCGGTGAGCTGGTGCTGGGCCCGATCCGGGACTCGGTGGCCCGCTACGCCATCCCGAGCGCGGCCCGCCAGCTGTCGGTGGTGCCCGGCACCCTGGGCGGCCGGGCCGAGGTGCTCGGCGCGCTGGCCCTCGTGATGAGCGAGATGGGGGAGTCCGGCGCCCTCGGCAGATCCGCACAAACGTCCGGCGCCCGTTCGTGAGTACCCGGCGGCGGGCTCCCCGGGCTCGCCGCCGGGCCTGAACCACGCCGTCTCCGGCGGTAAACCGGCCAGTGGCACCGGGCACCCCGCTCGGTGTCCGGTAGGCGGACATTAGACTCGACCGGTCGGCACCGACCGAGCGAGTCGGAGCGCGTCGGCACACCGGGCAGCGAGGCCCGCCGGACCGCCCGCGGTCCGCGACTTTGAACGAGGAGGAACGGGTGGCCCTGCTGACCCGCATTCGGGGACCGCGCGATCTCGACCGGCTCACGCCCGGACAGCTGGCGACCCTGGCCGAGGAGATCCGGACCTTCCTGGTGACGGAGGTCTCCAAGACGGGCGGCCACCTCGGCCCGAACCTCGGCGTGGTGGAGCTCACCATCGCGCTGCACCGGGTCTTCGACTCGCCGCGCGACCGCATCCTCTTCGACACCGGCCACCAGAGCTACGTCCACAAGCTGCTCACCGGCCGCCAGGACTTCTCCCGGCTGAAGATGAGCGGCGGCCTGTCGGGCTACCCGTCCCGCGCCGAGTCCGAGCACGACGTGATCGAGAACTCGCACGCCTCCACCGTCATCTCCTACGCCGACGGCCTGGCCAAGGCCAACAAGATCCTCGGCAAGGCGGACCCGGTCGTCGCCGTCATCGGCGACGGCGCGCTCACCGGCGGCATGGCCTGGGAGGCGCTCAACAACCTCGCGGACGCCGAGGACCTGCCGGTCGTCATCGTCGTCAACGACAACGAGCGCTCCTACTCGCCGACCATCGGCGGCCTCGCCAACCACCTCGCGACGCTGCGCACCACCCAGGGCTACGAGCGCTTCCTCTCCTGGGGCAAGGACGCCCTGCAGCGCACCCCGGTGGTCGGCCAGCAGCTGTTCGACACGCTGCACGGCGCCAAGAAGGGCCTGAAGGACTTCATCGCCCCGCAGGGCATGTTCGAGGACCTCGGCCTCAAGTACATCGGCCCGATCGACGGCCACGACCTCACCGCCCTGGAGTCGGCGCTCACCAAGGCGCGCGGCTTCGGCGGCCCGGTGATCGTGCACTGCCTCACCGAGAAGGGCCGCGGCTACCACGCCGCCGAGAACAACGACGAGGACCGCTTCCACGCCGTCGGCGTGATCCACCCGGACACCGGCCTGCCGGTGAAGAGCTCGGGCAAGGACTGGACCTCGGTCTTCGGCGAGGAGATGGTGGCGCTCGGCCACGAGCGCGAGGACATCGTCGCCATCACCGCCGCGATGCTCCACCCGGTCGGCCTCGCCCCCTTCGCCAAGGCCTTCCCGGACCGCATCTTCGACGTCGGCATCGCCGAGCAGCACGCCGTCACCAGCGCCGCCGGCCTGGCCACCAACGGCCTGCACCCGGTCTTCGCGGTCTACGCGACCTTCCTCAACCGGGCCTTCGACCAGGTCCTGATGGACGTCGCCCTGCACAAGCTGGGCGTCACCTTCGTCCTGGACCGGGCCGGCGTCACCGGCACCGACGGCGCCTCGCACAACGGCATGTGGGACATGTCGATCCTCCAGGTCGTCCCGGGCCTGCGGATCGCCGCCCCGCGCGACGCCGACCAGGTGCGCGCCCAGCTGCGCGAGGCCGTCCAGGTCAAGGACGCGCCGACGGTGGTCCGCTACTCCAAGGGCACGGTCGGCCCGGCCGTCGCCGCGGTGGGCCGGATCGGCGGCATGGACGTGCTGCGCGAGGCGGCCGCCGACGAGGCCGCCGAGGGCCGCCGCGCCGACGTGCTGATCGTCTCGGTCGGCGCGATGGCCCCGACCAGCCTGGAGGTGGCCGACCTGCTGGCCGCCCAGGGCATCACCGCGACCGTGGTGGACCCGCGCTGGGTCAAGCCGGTGGACGCGGCCCTGCCGGGCCTGGCCGCCGAGCACCGGGTGGTCGTCACGATCGAGGACAACGGCCGGGTCGGCGGCGTCGGTGCCGCGGTCGCCCAGGCGCTGCGCGACGCCGAGGTGGACGTGCCGCTGCGCGACTTCGGCATCCCGCAGGAGTTCCTCGACCACGCCTCCCGGTCCGAGATCCTCGCCGAGATCGGCCTCAACGCCCCGGACATCGCCCGCCAGGTGACCGCGCTGGTCTCCCGGGTCGCCCGTCTGGACGTCGCCACCGTCGAGGCCTGATCAGGGGCCCCGGCCGCCCCTGGCCGTCCCTCCCCCGCGGCGTCCGTTTGCGACGACTGCGCAACAGTTCACCCGGGGGAGGCCAGCCGTCAGGCCGATAATCGCACCATGTGCGCGACCAGGTACAGCAGCATGACCAGTCCGCTGACGGCCATGACCGCCTTCTTGCCGACGGTCGACCGCCA
>NZ_JBEYVJ010000311.1:0-8613 GCF_040643935.1 Kitasatospora sp. NPDC047058
TAGGCGGTGGACAGGTCGCGGGCGAGCGGGGCCATCGACCAGCCGTCCGCCGCGATGTGGTGCACGACCACCAGCAGCACGGACTCCTCCCCGCCCAGGCTGAACAGGTGGGCGCGGAGCGGGAGTTCGGCGGTGAGGTCGAAGCCGGTCGCCGCTGCCCCGGCGAGGGCCGCGTCCAGGGTCGCGGCGGTGGCGTCGGTGCGGTGCAGCCGCGGCCGGGCAGCCGGGTCGGCCGGGGCCAGGACGAGCTGCTCCGGGTGGCCGTCGGTGTCCGGGAAGAGCGTGCGCAGGGCCTCGTGCCGGGCGGTGACGTCGCCGAGTGCGTCGGCCAGGGCCGTGGCGTCGACGCGGCCGCGCAGCCGCAGCGAGAGGCCGAGGTTGTAGGTGCCGCCGGGGCCGTCGAAGTGGCCGAGGAACCAGAGCCGGCGCTGCGCGTGGGAGAGCGGGATCCGGGCTGGTCGGACCTGGGGCCGCAGGGCCGTACGGGTCGCCCCGGCGGCGCCGGCCAGGACGGCGGCGAGCGCGGCGACGGTGGGCGCCTCGAAGAGGGCGCGGACGGTCAGCTCGGCGCCGGCCTCGGTGCGGATCCGGCTGACCAGACGGGTGGCGAGCAGTGAGTGGCCGCCGAGGTCGAAGAAGCCGTCGTCGGCGGAGACCGCGTCGAGGCCGAGGACCTCGGCGAACAGGCCGGCCAGCAGCAGCTCCTGCGGGGTGCGCGGGGCCCGCCCGGTGCCCGCCGAGCCCGCGAAGTCGGGGGCGGGCAGGGCGCGCCGGTCGAGCTTGCCGTTGGTGGTGACCGGCAGCGCGTCCAGGACCAGGACGGCGGCCGGGACCATGTAGTCGGGCAGGGCGGTGCCGACGTGGGCGCGCAGTGCGGCCGGGTCGGCGGTCGCGCCGGCCGCCGGGACGACGTAGCCGACCAGCCGCTTGTCCCCGGGCCGGTCCTCGCGGACCAGCACGGCGGCCTGGGCGACCGAGGGGTGGCCGGTCAGTGCGGCCTCGACCTCGCCGAGCTCGATCCGGAAGCCGCGGATCTTGACCTGGTCGTCGATCCGGCCGAGGTAGTCGAGCTCGCCGTCGGCGGTCCAGCGGACCAGGTCGCCGGTGCGGTACATCCGCGAACCGGCCGGGCCGTAGGGGTTGGCGGTGAAGCGTTCGGCGGTCAGGCCGGGGCGGCCGAGGTAGCCCTGGGCCAGGCCGGCGCCGGTGAGGTACAGCTCGCCGGGCACGCCGGGCGGGACGGGGCGCAGCCGCCCGTCCAGGACGTGGATCCGGGTGTTGGTGATCGGCCGGCCGATGGTGGGCGCGCCGGTGCCCGGGGTGAGCGGGCCGGACATGGTGGCGCAGACGGTGGACTCGGTCGGCCCGTACGCGTTGACCATGCGGCGGCCGTCGGCCCAGCGGGCCACCAGCTCGGCCGAGCAGGCCTCGCCCGCGGTGACCAGGGTGAGTCCGGCGGGCAGCCGCGCCTCGCCCATCGCCGCGAGGACGACCGGCGGCAGGGTGGCGTGGGTGACCCGCTGCTCGGCCAGCAGCGCGGCGAGCGGCTCGCCCGCGGCCAGCCGCTCGGCGGGCGCGAGGACCAGCGTCGAGCCGTTGACCAGGGTGGTGAGAATCTCCCACATCGAGGCGTCGAAGCTGGGCGAGGAGAACTGCAGCACCCGGTGGCCGGCCCCGCCGCCGAACCGGGTCCGGTGGGCGGCGGCCATGCTGGCGACGCCGGTGTGGCCGACCACGACGCCCTTGGGGCGGCCGGTGGAGCCGGAGGTGTAGATGACGTACGCCGGGTCCCGGAGGGTGAGCGGCACGTCGGGGAGCGGCTCGGCCGGCAGCTCGGCGGTGTCCAGCAGCAGCCGCGGGGTGCCGTCGGCGGGCAGGACGTCCTGGAGCGCGGTGGTGGTGACGACCAGGCAGGGGCGGGCGTCGTCCAGGATGTACGCGATCCGCTCGGCCGGGTAGGCCGGGTCGACCGGCAGGTAGGCGGCGCCGGCCTTCATCGCGGCGAGCAGGCTGACCACGGTGTCCGTGCCGCGGCCGAGGGCGACCGCGACGGTCCGGCCGCGGCCGGCGCCGTGCGCGGCGAGCAGCGCGGCGAGCCGGCCGGCCCGCTCGTCCAGCGTGCGGTAGTCGAGCACGGTGGACTCGTGGACCAGGGCGGGGGCGTCCGGGGTGCGGGCGGCCTGGGCGGCGAACAGTGCGGGCGCGGTGGCGGCCGGGACGGCGAGCGCGGTGTCGTTCCAGTCGTCGAGGATCCGGCGGCGCTCGGTGCCGTCGAGCAGCTCGACCGAGCCGATCCGGACGGCGGGGTCGGCGGTGACGGCCTCGACCAGGCGCCGGAAGCGCTCGCCGAGGACGCGGACGGTGGGCTCGTCGAAGAGGTCGCGGGCGAACTCGATGCTCGCCGCCAGCCCGGCCGGGCGGCCCTCGGCGTCGAAGCGCTCGCCGAGCCGCAGCGACAGGTCGAACTTGGCGGTGTCCGTCTCCAGGCGGCGGACCGCCACGTCGAGGCCGGGCAGTTCCAGCAGCGGCGCCGCGTTGTCCTCCAGGGCCAGGGTGACCTGGGCGAGCGGGTGGCGGGCCAGCGAGCGGACCGGGTTGAGGACCTCGACCAGGCGCTCGAACGGCACGTCCTGGTGGCCGTAGGCGGTGAGGTCGAACTCGCGGACCCGGTCGACCAGTTCGCGGAAGGTCGGGTCGCCGGAGACGTCGGTGCGCAGCACCAGGGTGTTGACGAAGAAGCCGACCAGCTCGTTCAGCGCCTCGTCGGTGCGGCCGGCGATCACGGTGCCGACGGGGATGTCCTCGCCGGCGCCGAGCCGGTGCAGCAGGGCGGCGAGCGCGGCCTGCGCGACCATGAAGAGGCTGGCGCCGGACTCCTGGGCGAGCGCCAGCAGCCGCCGGTGCGTCTCGGCGGTGAGCTCGAAGCCGGTCCGCCCGCCGCGGTGGCCGGCCACCGCGGGGCGCGGCCGGTCGGTGGGCAGGGCCAGTTCTTCGGGCAGCGCGGCCAGCGCCTGCCGCCAGTGCGCGATCTGCCGGGCGAGCAGGCTCTCCGGGTCGTTCTCGTCGCCGAGCAGCTCGTGCTGCCACAGGGCGTAGTCGGCGTACTGGACGGGCAGCGCTGCGACGTTCGGAGCCTCGCCGCGCAGCCGGGCGGCGTAGGCGAGGCTGAGGTCGCGGGTGAACGGGGCCACCGACCAGCCGTCGCCGGCGATGTGGTGGACCACCAGCAGCAGCACGTGCCGCTCGGGCGTGAGCGTGAACAGGTGGGCGCGGACCGGGAGCTCGGTGGCGAGGTCGAAGCCGCGGGCGGCGGCCCGGGCGAGCAGCGCGTCCAGGGCGGCCTCGTCGGCGACCTCGGTGACCAGCAGGTCGGGGCGGGCCGCGGCCGGGTCGAGGACGTGCTGGTACGGGGCGCCGTCCAGCTCCGGGAAGACGGTGCGCAGGCTCTCGTGCCGGGCGGCGACGTCGGCGAGCGCGGCGCGCAGGGCGGCGGTGTCCGGGCGGCCGGTGAGCTCGACGGTGAGGCCGTCGTTGTAGGCGGCCTTTCCGCTGCCGGTCTCCATCTGGTTGAGGAACCAGAGCCGGTTCTGGGCGGCGGACAGCGGCAGCCGCCCGGGCCGGGTGCGGGCGGTGAGGGCCGGCCGGGCGGCGGCGGCCGGGCTGGTGGCGGGGGCCGGGCCGGTGGCGGCGTCGGTGCTCAGGCCGAGGGCCTCGGCGAGGGTGGCGACGGTGGCGTTCTCGAAGACGGTGCGCAGGGTGAGCTCGGCCCCGAGCTCCTTGCGGATGCGGCCGACCAGCCGGGTGACCTGGAGCGAACTGCCGCCGAGCAGGAAGAAGTTGTCGTCGATCGAGCCGACCTGCTCGTCCAGCACCTCGGTGAACAGCCGGCAGAGGCTCTCCTCGGCGGCCGAGCGCGGGGCCCGGGCGCCGGCACCCGCCGGCTCGGCGTCGACGGCAGGATCGGTGGCTGGCCCGGCGGCGGGCTCCGCGGCGGCCCGGGCGTGCTGCGGCAGGCCGGTGGTGTCCAGCTCGACGGAGTCGACCCGGTCGGTGAGTGCGGCGCGCCCCAGGCGGTGCAGGAAGGAGAGGAAGGTCCGCTGGTAGGCGCCCAGCTCCGCGCCGTCGTACAGGTCGGGGTTGGCGTCGAAGTCGATCTGCAGGCCGGCGCCCGTGCCGCGGTCGTAGACGATGAAGGAGATGTCGTCGGCGGGGCCGATGGAGAGGTTGTGGGGGCGCGCGGAGTGCCCGCCGAACCGCAGGTCGTAGTCGAACATCATGATGTTGACGTGCGGGCCGACCAGGCGGCGGTCGTCGGCGAGCATGCCCAGGTCGTGGCGGAGGTCCTCGAACTGGTAGCGCTGGTGCTTCATCGCGGCGCGCATCTCGGCGGACACGCGGGCCAGCAGCTCCTCGACGGTGTCGCCGGGCCCGACGGCGATCCGCAGCGGCAGCACGTTGGAGACCATGCCGGGGACGCTGCGGGCGTTCTTCCCGAGCCGGGTGGAGACCGGCAGGCCGAGGACCACCTCGGGGGCGCCGGTGAGCCGGCCGAGCCAGAGGGCGACGGCGGCGATCAGCGCGGGCGGCCAGGTGACGCCGGCGTCGCTCGCCAGGGCGCGCAGCCGGTCGGTCTCGGCGGTCGCGAGGTGGGCGGTGCGGCGGGCCAGCTCGCGGGCGAGGCGCGGCTGTTCGCCGGAGAGGCTGACCGGCTCGGGGCAGCCCCGCAGCCGCTCGGTCCAGTAGGCGCGGTCCGCGGCGAAGCGCTCGGAGTCGCGGTAGTCCGCCTTCTCGGCCAGCAGCCGGCCGAGCGGGGTGAAGGGGGAGTCCGGGACCGGCTCGCCGGCCACCAGGGCGGAGTACACGGCGGCGGTGCGCTGGGCGACCAGGTTCACCGTGAAGCCGTCGACCAGCAGGTGGTGGTAGCGGTGCAGCCACAGGTGGCGGTCCTCGGCGACCTTGAAGAGGGCGAAGAGGAACAGCTGATCGTGCTCGGTGTCGAGCGGCCGGGCGAAGTCCTCGGCCATCCAGGCGCGGGCGGCCGCCCACGGGTCGGGGGTGCCGGTGACGTCGACGACGTGCAGCGACCAGTCGAGCTCGGCGGCCGGCACGATCCGGGCGGCGGGGCCGCGCTCGGTCTCGGTGAACCGCAGCCGCAGCGTCTCGGCCTCGGCGACCACCCGGCGCAGGGCGGCCTCGAACAGCTCCGCGTCCACCGGTCCGCCGATTTCCAGGAATTCGCCGGTGTTGAAGATCGTGTTCTGCGGATTCAGCTGCTGCGCGTACCAGACACCCGACTGGGCGGCGGTCAGCGGCAGCAGTACTCCCTGGCGGTCGGACACGGCCACTCACCCTCAATGCATCGACAGGAAACGACAAGGAACAACGGACCAGAGCCCATGTCTAACAGCGGGCCGGAAGGGCGGACAACGCCGCTTGCAGAAAGCTGCCACGCCTTGGTGGCGGAACTGCCGCGTGCTAGCGTCGCGGCATGGACGAGAACCCGAAGACGGAGCCGCCGGAAGGCCTGCTGATCGACCGCTACATGCCGGAATGGCATTTCCGGGAGCACCATTGGGTGAAGGTGTCGGCGGCCCCCGCGGAGGTGCTCGGGCAGGCCCGCGAGCTGACCTGGCGGGAGGCCCCGGTGGCCCGCGCACTGCTCGCGTTCACCCGGAACAAGCTGCGTCCCGACGGCCGGGTACTGGACGACTTCGCCATGGGCGGTGACACCGTACTGGAGCTCTCCGAAGGGGAGTTGGTGTACGGCGGGATCGGCTCGGCGGCCGGCCCGGTGCGTCCGGACCGGCCGATGGCGGAGGTGTTCGGCGACTACGCCGAGCCCGGCTGCACCAAGGTGGTCTTCACCCTGCACTGTGCCGGTGGAATTCTTTCGACGGAGACCAGGATCCTGGCCACGGACGAGTCGACCCGGCGCAGTTTCGGGCGTTACTGGGCGGCCATCCGCATTCCCAGTGGAATGATCCGCATCGCCCTGCTGGCGGCGCTCAAGCGCCGGGTCGACATTCCGTCCTGAGCGGGCCGCCGGGGCGGTCCGGAATTCAGCCCCGGGCGTCCCGGACGAGTTCGATGAACCGGCCCGCCGTGGAGTTCCGGTAGAAGTCCTGCGTGGTGACCTTCGGGAGTCCCTGCTCGCGCATTTCCCGGAGCACCCGGATGACCAGCAGGGAATTGCCGCCGAGCTCGAAGAAATTGTCCTGCACGGTCACCTCGGCATTCAGTGCGTGGCTCCACAGCTTGAGGATCCGGTCGGCCAGCTGATCGCCCTGTCCGGCCGGGGCGTCGTCACCGTCCGCCGGACCGTCCGCCGTGCCGTCGACCGGTCCGGCGGCGGCCACCGGTCCGGCGGACGGGGCCGGCAGCGCGGCGGTGTCCACCTTGCCGTTGATGGTCAGCGGGATCGCCGCGACCGCGGTGACCGAGGCCGGCACCATGTACGCGGGCAGCACCCCGCGGGCGTGCGCCAGCACCTCGGCCGGGCCGGCCGCGCCGCGCAGGGTGACGTAGGCGTCGATCCGTGCGGTGGCGGCGTCGCCGGGGGTGTCGTGGTTCAGCACGGTGGCGGCGCCGGCCACGTCGGGGTGGGAGAGCAGCACGTTGCGGATCTCGTCCAGCTCGATCCGGTGGCCGCGGACCTTGACCTGGCTGTCCAGCCGCCCGAGGTGGTCCAGGGAGCCGTCCGGGCGCAGCCGCCCGCGGTCGCCGCTGCGGTAGATCCGGCCGCCGCCGTAGGGGTCGGTGACGAACCGCTGGCCGGTCAGCTCGGGCTGGCCGAGGTAGCGGTCGGCCACCCCGGCCCCGCCCACCCAGATCTCGCCCGCCGCGCCGGCCGGCAGCAGCCGCCCGCGCGGGTCGCGTACCGACAGGCTCCAGCCGGGCAGCGCCGGGCCGACCCTGCGGCCGCCAGCCAGGACGTCGGCGGGGGTGACGGTATGGGCGGTGACGTGCACGGTGGTCTCGGTGATGCCGAACATGTTCACCAGCCGGCAGGCGGTGTGCGAGTGCCGGGCGAACCAGGGGGCCAGCATCCGGACGTCGAGCGGCTCGCCGCCGAAGACCACCAGCCGGACGGCCAGCGCGTCGGCGGGCGCCTGCCGGTCGGTCTCCACCAGCTGGGCGAAGGCGGACGGCGTCTGGTTGAGGACGGTCACGCCCTCGCGCACCAGCAGGCCGTGGAACAGCTCCGGGTCGCGGGTGGTCCAGTAGTCGGCCACGACCAGCCGGCCCCCGGTGAGCAGGCAGCCCCAGATCTCCCAGACCGAGAAGTCGAAGGCGCTGGAGTGGAACAGCGTCCACACGTCCCCGGTGCCGAGCCGGAGGTCCTCGCGGGTCGCCTCGACCAGCGCGGCGACGTTGCGGTGCGGGACGACCACGCCCTTGGGGCGGCCGGTGGAGCCGGAGGTGTAGATGACGTAGGCGGGCGCCGAGCCGTCCTCGGCCCGCGGTGCGGCCGCCGGTGCGGTGGCGGCCAGGGCGCGCAGCTCGGCCGGGGTGACCACCCGCACGCCGTCGAGGTCGGCCGGGAGGCCCTCGCCGGTGCCGATGACCACCGTGGCGCCCGCGTTCCCGACGGTGTAGCGCAGCCGGTCCGCCGGGTAGCGCAGGTCCATCGGGACGTACGCGCAGCCGGCCTTGAGCACGCCGAGCAGGCTGGTCACCAGGTCCGCGTCGCGTTCCAGGGCGACGCCGACCATCGCGCCGGGGGCGACGCCGAGGGCGCGCAGCCCGGCGGCGGTCCGCTCGGCCGCGGCGTCGAGGTCGGCGTAGCTGAGGCTGGTGTCGCCGGCGGTCAGCGCGACCGCCTCCGGCCGGGCGCGGGCGACCTCGGCGAACAGTCCGTCGACGGTCCGGGCGGCGCGCCCGGCGTCGCCGGCCGGCGGGGTGACGCCGAGGGCGAGCAGTTGCGCGCTCTCGGCGGGTGTCAGCAGTTCGACCCGGTCCAGCGGCAGCGCCGGGTCGGCGGCCAACTGGGCTGCGACGTGCGCGACATGGGCGGCGAACCGCTCGGCGACGAGCGGTGCCAGGTCGGCCGGGTGGTAGCGGAGCACGCCGCCGGCGGAGCCGTCGGCCTGCCGGGCGAAGTGCAGCACGCCGGGCAGGGCGGGGGCCAGCCGGGGCAGCCGCCGCTGGCCCGGCCGGGCGTCCTCGACCAGTACGCCGATCCCGCCGAGGTCGAGCAGGCCGCCCGGGTGCGCGGGCCGGCCGGCCAGGTACGCGGCGGCGTCCTGCTGCTCGTCCACGGGAGCGCCGGCGCCGTACCGGGCCAGGACCAGCGCGGTGGCGCCGGTGAGCAGCGCGGCGTCGCCGGGAAGGCCGGGCGGCAGCGGCACCGGGAGCTCGGCGGTGCGCCCGGCCCCGGCGGGCTCGCCGAGGCCCCACTCCAGCGTGGGGCGGGGCCCGGCGGGCGGCTCCGGCGGGGCCGGGCGGACACCCAGCGGGTCGCCGTCCAGGGCGAGTTCGTGCCGGGCGACCAGGACCAGGTCGGCGTCACCGTCGGCGTAGTGCAGCAGCAGTGCGCGCAGCGGCAGTCCGGCGGCGCGCAGCGGGCGGGCGGCCTCCCGGCGGGCCCGGGCAGCGGCCTGCGGGTGGCCGGCC
>NZ_JBEYVJ010000312.1:0-8381 GCF_040643935.1 Kitasatospora sp. NPDC047058
TCCTCGACGGGCGCGTGCTCGTACAGGCGCCACGCCTTCACGACGGGCCCGGTGCCGGCCTCGATGAGCCAGTCGGCCTCTCGCAGGTGGGCGCGGAGGATCTCAAGCTGCACCCGGTGCGGCTTGCCCTGCTCGCCGCGGTGGTCGCCGTCGACGAGCCAGTACACCGCCACCAAGCCATCCCCCCGCGGCTCGACCATGGCGCCGGACGCGTGCGGGTTCTCCTCGACGTCGTCGCCCTGCAGCGCGGCCAACTGGAGGGGACGCGCGCCGTGGGCGGTGAGGGCAGCGAGCGCGGCCCGCACGTCCGGGTGCTGCGCGTGCTTGGGCAGGCACCCACGGGCCTCCCCGCGGTGCAGGACGACCGTGCCCTCGACGGGCGCCTGCTGCGCCTCGGGCTTGGGGCCGTACTTCGCCCACTCCGCGGCGCGCCGCGCGGCGGACTCCGCCTCGAACACGGCGCGGGCGGCGTCCGCCGTGGCCTTGATCCGGTCGAGGTCTTCCCGCGAGATGCCCATCCGGACCCGGACGCGCATGGGGCCGTCGGGCAGCGCCTCGACGGGCGCCTGCTCGGCCGCCGCGGGCACCGGCTGACTGGTGATCGGGATGCGGGTCCCGTCCTCGGCGGCGGCCCACGCGTGCCGGAACATCTCCCCAGCGAGGCGCACCTCGTCGAGGCGGCCAACGGCGCGGGTCGAGTGAAGGCTGCAGGCGCCGCGCTCGCAGACGCTGCGCGGGTCCTCGCAGACCTGCAGGGCGTACCGGCTCGGGCGCGGCTCGTGCACGCCGAGCACGGCCTGCTCGAACGCGTTGGTGGCCACCGGCAGCGGCAGGGCGGCCGGCTGCGCCAGTCGACGACGGCACGGCTTGGCGGGCGCCTGCTCGACGGCCGGGGCGGGCGCGGCCGGGGCGTCGAAGAGGGTCGGCTCGACGGCGGCCGGGCGCTTGCGGGTGGGGGCGGCCGGGGGGTTGAGCAGGGGCTGCTCGGCGAGCGACCGCGCGGCGCGCCGGCGGTCGCCGAGCATGCGGTCGCAGTTCAGGCACACGCGAAGGGCGCCGGTGGACAGACCCTTGTTCGCGGTCTCCGGGTGGACGACGTGCAGCGCGGTGCGCTTGCAGTAGGTGCGCGTGACGCTCTCGTTCTGGATGTGCAGAACTTCCGCACCGGGCCTGGTGGTTGCGTAGCGCATGGAGTGCTCTCCCTGGTGATGGTGGGGCGCCGGGTAGCGGCCGGCTCTGCAATCGATGCAGTAATGATTACTGTAATGATTACAGTCTACGTTGACAAGGGGCGCCGAAAGCGGGCCCGAGCAGCAGTCCGGGCCCGCCGTCAGGGGTGTGTATGTGGCCAATGAGGTCTAGCGTTGAAGGTGGCCCCCTCGGGCCTGCGGTTCTCAGCTTCGCAACCGAGATCCCTTGTTACGAGGAGGCGGCCGTGGGTAACGGATTCGGTCAGATTCGCAGTCGGAACCTTCGGATCGTTGGGCACTTTCTCGCCGAAGTCGCGGCGAGAGTTCTAGCTCTTGCGATCCTTCACGGGATCCTCTGGGATGACCTGAACTAGGTGTCCACGAACCGGAGCGTTCGACTGCCGGGAGGCGTCGGGCGCTCTCACGTTGAGCCATCGCAGCCCGGGCCCGTCGCCGGGGGTGCACCCCCGGGGTCATGCGGCCCGGCCGGTGGCGGGGCGGTCGAGGGCGGCGAGCAGCTCGACGAGCTCGGCCGCGTGCCACCCGCGCCGGCCGCGGCGGTCGAGGGCGACGGGGGCGGGGCACGCACGGCCAGTGGCGCAGGTGACGCTCGGGGCGGTGCGTGGGTCTGTGTGCAGGGTGAGCTCGCCGGAGCACCACGGGCAGGGCCGGCCCTCGATCACGGTCTCGCTGCGGTCGAGGCCGAGCGCGCCGAGCACGAGGTGCTCGGCCTGTCCGGCGACGCGCACCGTCTCATGCGTGAGGTGCTCGGGCAGCAGGCCGAACAGCGCCGGCCCGCGGGTGCGCGAACCGGCCCGCTGCTCCGGTTCGGTGTCCTCGTCGAGCAGGCGCCCCTCGACGTACAGCGCGGCCCAGTGCAGGCCGTGCCGGCGGCTCCCGGGGTCGGTCGGGCTGGCGTAGTGCCACCGGCGCGGGTCACCCGCGTCCGCCTCGTCGAGGGCCCACACGACCGGCCGGCCGGGGGTGGAGACGGGTCGGCGCTCGATCGGCCGCTGCACCGCGGCGGCGAGCAAGTCGGCGGCATCGAAGAGCAGCCGCTCGACGCGCACCGCGGCGTCGAGGGCGTCGACGTTGGCGGGGGCGGGGTGCTGGCGAAGGGTGAGCGGCACGCGGTCGTCGACGAGCAGCTCGTCGTCGGCGACCTGCCGGGCGAGGTGAGTGGACAGCTGGGCGGGCGGCCACACGGGGGCCGGTGCGGTCTCGATCGCGACGAGCAGCGCGCCCCAGTGTGCGCGCACGGTGCGCAGCTGCTCGACCGCCTGACGGATGCGGGTGGACGGGTACACGGTGCGCTCCCAAGTAGGTTGTGCAGGTGGTGGGTTGGTGAGCCCAGGCGCCCCTCTGTCGTGGAACGGGGGCGCCCGGGCCCGGTCTAGGTGGCGGGCCGGTCGGCGGCGGCGGTGGGGAAGCGGGGGCCGGAGTCGACCTGCAGGCCGGCCGCGGCGAGCTCGACGGCGGCGCGGCCACGGGCCAGCGCCCACCCGTCGAGCAACTCGGCGGCGAGCAACTCCTCGTACGCCTCGCCCTCGCCGGCCGGCTGCGCCGCGGCGTTGAGGCGCCCCTGCAGCAGGGCGAGCTCGGCCTCGACGACCCGGCCGCGCTGCGCCCGGGCCAGCGCCCGACGCAGGGCGAGCAGACGCTGCCGGGCGGTACGGCGCAGCTGCAGGTGCCGGCTGCTCCACTCGGCGCACCACTCCCGGTAGCGGGCGAGCTCGCCGATCCCCTCGCGCAGCAGCTCGGCCTCACCGGGCAGCAGGGCGCCGCGCGCGGCCCGGTCGACCAGGTGCAGCAGCTGCTCGACGTCCGCCCGGTCGGCGGGGGCCGCGCTCACGGGATGTCCCGCGGGTCGAGGACGTAGGCGACGACGAGCCGGCCCTCGACGGGGTCGAGGAACAGGTCGGCGTCTGCCGCGGGACGGCCGGCGGCGCGCAGCTCGGCGCGCACCGTGTCGAGCAGCTCGGCGACCACGGGCAGGGACACGGGGAAGGGCAGGGCACGCTCGGCGCGGGTCTCGTGCACGAGGTAGCGGGAGGGCAGGACGGACACGGGTAGTGACCTTTCGGAAGGGCAGACGCGGACACCCGCGCGCATGGGGGGCGCATCGACCGGTCGCGGCGGGAGAATCATCGAATTCCCCTACGCCGTGCGACAGTTCGGGCCCGCGGGCGGCCGCCGTCGCGCGGGATCGGAGGCTGAACCATGACGGCCTCGACGGCGGCGAGCTCGACGGCCCGCTGCTCCTCGCGCCGGTCCTGGGCAAGCTGCTCGGTCGCCGCACGGCGGGCGGCGAGCTCGGCCTCACGCTGCGCCCGCAGCAGGGCCGGCCCGTCGATCGGGTCGAGCGCGCGCCACAGCCCGTGCCCGAGGTGTTCCTCGCGGGCCACCAGGGCGCCGGCCGCGGCCAGGTCGCGCGCCACCCGCCGGAAGGCGGCGCGGTCGGACGTCTCGAATCGGGTCGCCTGCTCGCGGCCCGGCCACGTCGCGGTGAGCCGGTAGCTGGTCTGGTTGATCGAGTGCCGCGGACCGCGGCGGTGGCGGGACTTCACGCGGCACTCTCCTGTCGGCGGACGGCGGCCTTGTCGGTGCGGGTCGGGTGGACGGTCCGGCGCCTCGACCAGGTGCCCGCCTGCGCGCCGGGTGCGAGGGTGCGCCGTCGACACGGTTCACCGGCCGGTGCGTGGCACCAGTCGCACGCGACGGCCAGCGCATCCGGGCGCCCGGCCGCGGCTGCGGCCTCCCGCGCCGCCCGCACCGGGCGGTAGGCGGCGAGTTGCTCCGCCGCGGCGGCCGGCAGCACCCGGCCGAGCCTGGCGGTCACCGAGGCGGCCGGCCCGCCGGTCAGCTGCCGCGTGCTGTTCGGCTCCGCCTGCCCGGTGGCAACCGCGGCCCGCTGCGCCCGGATCGCGTCCCGGTAGGCGCGGTCGTCGTCGGGGTCGACGGCCGGGCGCGGGTCGGTGTGCCGGGCGAGCAGGGCCCGGCGGTGCGCCGCCCACGGCCGGGCGACGTCGGCCGCGATGATCGGCCACGGCGACGACGCGATGTGTCGGCGCACGACCGCGGCGGCGTCCCACCCCTCGACGGCGACGGCCGGCACGTCGAGCAGCAGCTCGCACCACCGGCGAAGCTGTGCCGCAGCTTCCTCGGCGTCGGCGTTGGCTGTGCGGGGGTCGAGCTCTCCGGCGTAGGCGAGCAGCGCGGCCACCTCGGCGGGGTTCATCGGGCACCCCCGCGGGCCTGCAGCTCGTCGAGCGCGGCCTGCAGCAGCTCGGCGTTCCGGTTAGCCGGCGGTGAGGTGCGGGAGGCACCTCCGGGCACGGCCCGCAACGGCGGACGGCCCGTCGGGCGTTCCCGGCCGATCCATTGCTGCCAGTCGGCGCGCCACTGCGCGGGGGTCCGCGCCGGCGCAGTCGCCCGGTGCCGCGCCCATTTCGCCGTGGCGTGGTCGAGGCCGTCGGGCCCGAGGCGCTGCAGGTGGCCTGCGACCGCGGCCCAGCCGAGCAGCTCGTCGTCGGGCTGCCAGTCGGCAGGCAGAGAGATCGCAGCAGCACCACCCACAGCCGCAGAGCCCCCGCGCGGGCGCGCGCTCCTCTGGTCCCCTCCCGTTACTTCTCGTTCCCTCTGGTTCTGGGGGGCAGAAACTTCGGGGTCGACCCCGCAGGAACTGCACCCCCGCCCCGAAGAATCCGCACCCCCGGGGGTGCAGTTCTCGCACCCCCCATCGGCCGGGGCGGAAGAATCTGCCTCCCCCTCGACGGGTGCGCCGGGCGTCCACCCGACGGCCTTGGGCAGGCGGTAGACGCGCGCGCCGTAGGGGCCGCGCCGGCCCTCGACGAGCTGCAGCTCGCCGAGCCGGATCGCAGCCTTGATCGCGTCGCTCACCGCGCGCTCGCTCGCGTTCGTGCGCTCGGCCAGGACGCGAGTCGAACCGAAGGCGACGCAGGACTCGCCGGCGCGGTCGGCCAGGGCGAGCAGGACCAGACGGGCCGTGCCACGGGCGTCCGAGCACTCCCACACCCACTCACGGGCAAGATGACTCAACGGGGTTCCCTCCCTTGGGTGTTGGGCGTAGACGGGGGTTCGGGGCGGCCAGCGACGGCGGCGGGGGAGTGGGCGGCGCACCGCGGCCCGCACGGGTACGGGCGCGCAGGTCGACCGCACGGGCCCGGGCCGGCGCCGCAGAACGGACTCACGAGCCGTCGGCGCCGAGCGCGTCGAGCTGCCCGGGCACCGGATCGACGACGGCCTCGACCACCGCCCGTCGCCGCGGACGCGGGCGCACCGGCGGTGGGGTGGTCGGGTACGGCTGCGCGCTGCCGTCGAGGGCGAGCTGCACCGGCCGCTCGACCCGGTTCTCGACGGCCGGCCGTCGGCGGCTCACGAGCCGTTCCTCGACGGCCCGGCGGCGGTCTGCCGGCCGATGCGCGCGATCAGGTCGAGGTACCACCGCGGCTCACCCGCCGCCCGCGCCGCGCGCCAGAGCCCGCGCACCTGGTCGACGTCCGGCGCGCTGCTGGCGGCGGCCAACCACCATCGCCCGCTCATCGCTCGCACTCCAGTTCGATTAGGTGTCGACCGGCGACCGTGCGCTCGGCGAGCTGCTGCAGCTGCCGGCCGAGCTCAGCTGCAGCCCGGTAGGACAGGTCGACGGCGAGTAGGCCGTCGCGCCCCGGAAGCTCGTCGACAACCGCGGCCCGACGCCGGAGCAGCGCCCCGCCTCGGCGCCGCCGGTGGGTCCACCGCAGCAGCGCGGCCCGCACCCCCGCCCGGGCCCGGGTGCGGGCCGCATCCAGCGCGGCGCCCGACCAGTCGAGGGCGACGTCGTCGGCGCGCTGGTCGGCCTTCCGGGCGCGGTGATGGTCGGCGGCCGCAGCAAGATCGCGCAGCAGCTCGCCGACGAGCTGCTCGTCGGCCGCGTAGGCGAGTGCGACCCGGTCGAGCAGGCGCTCGGCGCCGTCCGTGATGTCGAGGCGGACGGTGTACCCGTCCGGGTGGAGTTCAGCGCGGATCATGGTTACCTCTCAGGCCGCGATCCGGGCCGGCTGCGCTGAGCCGGTTCGGGCGTGCAGGCGGCGCAGAATCAGCTCGACTTCGTCGGCGGAGCGGTCGGGGGTGGCTGCCGCCTGGGCAGCGGCCCGGATGGGCAGCGCATCGCGGCGCGCACGCGCCGTGTCGAGGATGAGCCGAGCTGCGGCGTACGCCTGCTCTCGGCTGATAGGGGCGGTCGCGTTCATGCGGCCTCGATCCCAAGCAGGGTCGCGGCCGTGAGTCCGTAAGCCTGCTCGATCTTGGCGAGCGTCAAGGGTCCGGGCGTGGTCCTGCCCGTACGAAGGCGCCATGCGGTGACCCGTGCAACCTTCAACCGCTCTGCGATGTCTTCGTCGTTGCGGTCACCCGCAGCGATCGCCGCGGCGACGAACTGCTCGTGCCTGTACGACATGACGGACCCCCTATCTGCCACAAGCGGTAGATGATCTGCCGCATCTGGAAGCTAACAGGGATCTTTCTGCCATGGAAGGAGGTTTAGGCCATCGTGTGGCGCGCCGCACATAATCGGATGCGCGTTCGATGACAGCGTCTAAGCTGCAGGGATGGATCGCGCACCGTCTGATCAGGAACTTTTCATGCGTGAAAACACGCCACCGGTTCGCCGCGTACCTGCCGAGCGCGGTAGATTTCACGCATGCAGCAACGCACCAACGCCACCCCCGAGGCGGAAGACCACTTCCCCCAGTGGCTAGACAGGCGCCTTCGTGACCTTGGGTACGACCTCAGCGCCCGCGGTGGCGGCCGGACCAAGTTCGCAGCCGACGCCGGTATCTCGGCGTCATCGGTCTCCCGCCTCTTGGCCGGACGCGGCAAGTACGAGGCGGCGCTGCTCGCCAAGATCGCGCCCGTTCTGCGCGTGGAACTGAGCGAGCTTATGGTCCGAGCCGGCATCGTCACCGCCGATGAGATCGGTAGAGCGGTCGACCCGCAGCCCGACGGTCCACCCATGACCCCGCAGGAAGCCGCCGCACAGCTGGGCATCCAGAGCGATACCGCCGTCGCGCTGTTCGTCTCGATGGTCCGGACGATGCAGGAACAAGAAGCGATGCACCGCCAGCAGGGGGTGCGCCGCATGGAGCCGTAGAAGAGAACGCAGTTGAACGAGGGGGAAGGCGTGTTCGAGCGCCAGCGATGGACGGTGGGCGCCGTGGCGGTCCTGGCAGTCAAGGCTGTCGGCATGCTGCTGGTGAGCGTCGCTCTGTGTCTGCCAGGGGAGGACCGCGACATTGCATGGGTCGGACTCGGGCTCATGCTCGCCGCACTGCCGGCCGTCATCATCACCCAACAGAAGCGCGCAGCCGAACTACGCGAGGACGAGCGGGCCGAGATCCACAACGACGGGTACCGCCTGGCGCTCGAACACATTGCCCACGGGCTACTGACTCCACCTCAGCCATCCGATCCCCGGCCGGGCACGCATGAGCCGGCCGACAACGTCGTGTACCTGCCGCGGGTCACAGACGCACAATCGACCCGCGGCGCCAACCAGGGAGGGAGGGCGGCACATTGACGCCGCTCGTCGCCGCAGAGACTTTCATCGAGAGCGATCTCGAACCATTCATCGGGTACATCCGCGTATCGACGTGGAAAGAGGAGAAGATCTCCCCCGAGATCCAGCAGGCCGCGATCCTGGAATGGGCCCGCCGGAGCCGGAAGCGCATCGTTCGGTGGATCACCGATCTCGACGCAACCGGCCGCAACTTCAAGCGCAAGATCATGCAGGGCATCGAGGCTGTTGAACGCAAAGAGGCCGTAGGCATTGCGGTTTGGAAGTTCTCCCGCTTCGGCCGGACCCGAGACGGCGTGGCCGTCAATCTCAAGCGAGTTGAGAACACCGGCGGAGAACTGGTCTCTGCCACAGAACCCATCGATGCCCGAACCGCAATCGGGCGGCTCTACCGCGGAATCATCTTCGAGTTCTCCGCCTACGAGAGCGACCGGGCGGGCGAGCAGTGGAGCGAAACGCACGCACTGCGCCGCGCGGCCGGCCTGCCTGCCACCGGTCGAGACCGCTTCGGGTACGTCTGGCACCGGCGCTACAACCCCCAAACCCGAAAGGTGCAGCAGGAGCGCTACGAGGCAGACATCGAGGTCGGACCAACCGTCGTCGAGGCGTTCCTGCGC
>NZ_JBEYVJ010000313.1:0-8377 GCF_040643935.1 Kitasatospora sp. NPDC047058
TACGGCATCACCACCGTCGTCGAGCCGCAGAACTCGCTGGACGACCTGGCCCTGTACGAGCGGGCGATCGCCGAGGGCCGGCTGCGCTCGCGCCTGGTCGCCGCGCTCTTCCACCCGCGCGGCACCACCGACGCCGAGCTCGCCGAGTTCGCGGCGGCGGCCCGCCGGCACGCCACCGACCGCTTCCGGGTCGGCCCGCTCAAGCTCTACATCGACGACGTGGTGGAGCCGCACACCGCCGCGCTGCTTGAGCCCTACGCGGGCCACCACAGCCACCGCGGCGAGACCTTCTACCCCGCCGGGGAGTTCGCCGAGGTGCTGGCCCGCCTCGACGCGGCCGGCTTCCAGGCCTTCGTGCACGCCACCGGCGACCGCGGCATCCGGACCGTGCTGGACGCGGTCGAGCACGCCCGGCGGGTCAACGGCCCCCGCGACGCCCGCCACCAGGTGGTCCACGTCGAGTGCCTCGACCCGGCCGACGTGCCGCGCTTCGCCGAGCTGGGCGTGGTCGCCTGCATGCAGCCCCGGCACTGCTCCCCCGACATCGCCGGGCCCGGCAAGGACTGGGCGGAGGCCGTGGGCGAGCGGCGCTGGTCCAAGGCCTGGCCGATGCGCAGTCTCCGGGACGCGGGCGCGGTGCTGGCCTTCTCCAGCGACTGGAACGTCGCCGAGATGGACCCGCTGATCGGCCTCTACACCGCCGTGACCCGCCGGGGCCTGGCCGGCGGCGAGCCGTGGATGCCCGGCGAGACGGTTCCGCTGGCCGCCGCCCTGCGCGGCTACACGCTGGGCAGCGCCTACGCCAACTTCCTGGACGACCGGCTGGGTTCGATCACCCCCGGGAAGCTGGGCGACCTCGTCCTGCTCTCCGAGGACCTCTTCGCCGTGGACCCGAAGGCCTTCCTGGACACCCGGGCCGACCTCACCGTGGTCGGCGGCGAGGTGGTGCACCGCGCCGGCTGAGGCGTGGCCCGACCGGCTGCACCCGCGGCCGAGGCGCAGGTGCGGGTGCCGGCCACCGTGCACGGTGGCCGGCGCTCCGGGACGGCCCCGGACAACCCCTACTCCACCGTCACGCTCTTGGCCAGGTTGCGCGGCTTGTCGACGTCGCGCTTCAGCGCCACCGCGGCGTGGTAGGCGAGCAGCTGCAGCGGGATGTTGAGCAGCAGCGGGTCGAGCTCGGGCTCGTTCTTCGGGACCAGGATGCAGTGGTCGGCGAGCTTCGCCTCGGGCCGGCGGTGCGCGATCGCCACCACCCGGCCGGAGCGGGCCTTGATCTCGCCGAGCGTGGTGAGGTTCTTGTCCAGCAGCTCGTCGTCCGGCACCAGGGCGACGGTCGGCAGCTCGGGGCTGATCAGCGCGAGCGGGCCGTGCTTCAGCTCGCTGGCCGGGTAGGCCTCGGCGTGGACGTAGGAGATCTCCTTGAGCTTCTGCGCGCCCTCGCGGGCCACCGGGTAGCCGCGGACCCGGCCGATGAACATCATGCCCTCGGACTCGGCGTACTCGGCGGCGAGTCCGGCGATGGCGTCGCTCTGGGCGAGGATCTCCCGGATCTGGTCGGGCAGCGCCCGCAGGCCCGCCACGATGCGGCGGCCGTCGGCGGGCGAGAGGTCGTGGATCCGTCCGAAGTGCAGGGCGAGCAGCGCGAAGGCGACCACGGTGGAGGTGAACGCCTTGGTGGAGGCGACCGAGACCTCCGGCCCGGCGTGCAGGTAGATGCCGCCGTCGCACTCGCGGGCGATGGCGCTGCCGACGGTGTTGACGACGCCGAGCACCCGGCCGCCCTTGCGCTTGATCTCCTGGACGGCGGCCAGCGTGTCGTAGGTCTCGCCGGACTGGCTGACCGCGACGTACAGGGTGTCGGCCTCGATCACCGGGTTGCGGTAGCGGAACTCGGAGGCGGGCTCGCTGTGCGCGGGGATGCGGGCGAGCTCCTCGATCAGCTGGGCGCCCATCTCGCCGGCGTAGTAGGCGGAGCCGCAGCCGAGGATCTTGACCCGGCGGATCTCGCGCAGCTCGCGGGCGTCCAGGTTGAGGCCGCCGAGGTGGGCGGTGGCGAACCGCTCGTCGAGCCGGCCGCTGAGGGTGCGCTCGACCGAGCCGGGCTGCTCGTGGATCTCCTTGAGCAGGAAGTGCTCGTAGCCGCCGGTGTCGTAGGAGTCGATCTCCCAGTCCACGGTGGACGGCTGACGGTGGGTGGTGCGGGCGTCCTCGGTGAAGGTGCGGAAGCCGTCGGCGCGGACGGTGGCCAGCTCACCGTCCTCCAGGTGGACGACCTGCCGGGTGTAGCGGACCAGCGCCGAGACGTCGGAGGCGGCGAACATCTCCTTCTCGCCGATGCCGAGCACGATCGGGCTGCCGTTGCGGGCGACCACGATCCGGTCGGGCTGTTCGGCGTCGACCACGGCGATGCCGTAGGTGCCGACCACCTTGCCGAGCGCGGCGCGCACGGCCTCCTCCAGCTCCACGCCCTCGGCGGCGTGGGCGGCGATCAGGTGGGCGAGCACCTCGGTGTCGGTCTCCGAGCGGAAGACCGCGCCCTCCTCGGTCAGCCGGGCGCGCAGCTCGTCGGCGTTCTCGATGATGCCGTTGTGGACGACGGCGATCCTCTCGGCGTTGTCCAGGTGCGGGTGGGCGTTGGCGTCGCTGGGCACGCCGTGGGTCGCCCAGCGGGTGTGGCCGATGCCGGTGGTGCCCTTGAACCGGGCGGGCACCGCGGCGGCGAGGTCGGCGACCCGGCCCTTGACCTTGCGGACCTTCAGGCCGCCGGTGCGGCCGGTGACGGCCACGCCGGCCGAGTCGTAGCCGCGGTACTCCAGCCGGGCCAGGCCCTCCAGCAGGAAGGGCGTCGCGTCCTTGGGGCCGATGTAGGCCACGATTCCGCACATCTGGTGGACTCCTTCGAATGACAGGGGGCTTCGCGGGGTGGTCGGGGACGGCGCTCAGCCGTAGACGATCCGGCGCAGCTGCCGCGCCGAGAGCTCGGGTGCCGCCACCCGCCGGGCGGGCAGTTCCTCGGCGAGCCGGGCGAAGATCCGCTCGTTGGTCAGGCCGCGTGCCTGCAGCTCGCCGTGGCGGCGGCGGACGTACTCCTCGGTCGTCTCGGAGAAGTACGCCAGGACCTCCGCCACCACCCGCGCCGCCTCGCGGGGCCCGAGCGGGCTGGTCCGGGTGAGGTGGGCGAGCAGGTCTTCGTGAGGGTGCGAGGGGCCGGGTGAGCTGGACACGAGTGAGGACTCTAGGCCGGGATTCCCGGGCAGATCAAAGATCCTGCCCGAATTCGGGCAGATCTTGAGACTTTCGGCGCAAGGAACGCCGCCGGACGCCCTGCCGCCGCCTCCGGACCGGGCGGACGCGGGCCGCCGGCTCGTCGACACGCCCTTGTAGCGGCACCGGACGGCCACGTAGCGTGTCGGTCCGCATACGCATCGCAGATGCGGACCGGAAGAACCGGAGGCTTGCTGATGTGCGGGATCACCGGATGGGTCGCCTTCGACCGCGACCTCACCGCCGAACGTGCAGTGCTCGACGCGATGACGGCCACCCAGCTCTGCCGCGGCCCGGACGCCGGCGGGGTCCACCTGGAGCGGCACGCCGCGCTCGGCCACCGCCGCCTCGCCGTGATCGACGTCGAGGGCGGCGTCCAGCCGATGACCGTCGAGCACGACGGCCGGGTCCTGGCCGCCCTCACCTACAGCGGGGAGGTGTACAACCACCGCGAGCTGCGCGCCGAGCTGGCGGCGGCCGGCCACCGGTTCCGCACCCGCAGCGACACCGAGGTGGTGCTGCACGCCTACCTGGAGTGGGGCGAGGGCCTGGCCGAGCGGCTGAACGGCATGTTCGCCTTCGCCGTCTGGGACGCCCGCAGCCAGGAGCTGCTGCTGGTCCGCGACCGGATGGGCGTCAAGCCGCTGCACTACCACCCGACCCCGCACGGCGTGATCTTCGGCTCCGAGGCGAAGGCCGTGCTCGCCCACCCCGCCGTCCGGCCGGTCGTCGACCTGGACGGCCTGCGCGAGATGTTCGCCGTCACCAAGTCCCCCGGCCGCTCCGTCTACCGCGGCATCGCCGAGGTGCAGCCCGGCCACGTGGTCCGGATCCGCCGCGAGGGCATCTCGATCCGCCGGTACTGGGGCCTGGAGGCCCGCGAGCACACCCACGACCTGGACACCACGGTGGCCACCGTACGGGCCCTGCTCGACGACATCGTCCACCGCCAGCTGGAGTCCGACGTCCCGCTCTGCTCGCTGCTCTCCGGCGGCCTCGACTCCAGCGCCGTCACCGCCCTCGCGGCCCGGGCGCTGCGCGCCGCCGGCGCCGGCCCGGTGCGCTCCTTCGCCGTCGACTTCACCGGCCAGAGCGAGCACTTCCGGGCCGACGCGGTGCGCTCCACCCCGGACGGCCCGTACGCCGGCCTGCTGGCCCGGCACGTCGGCGCCGACCACAGCGTCATCGAGCTGGACAGCGCCGCCCTCACCGACCGGGAGCAGCGCGCCGCCGTCCTGCGCGCCCGGGACACGCCCGGCGGCTTCGGCGACATGGACACCTCGCTGCTGCTGCTCTTCCGCGGCGTGCGCGAGCACTCCACGGTGGCACTGTCCGGCGAGTCGGCGGACGAGCTGTTCGGCGGCTACCGCTGGTTCCACGACCCGCGGCTGGTCGCGGCCGCCGACTTCCCGTGGGCGGGCGCGGTGACCCAGCTCGCCGGAGAGGGCGCCGGGCCGCGCGAGCAGCTGCTCGACCGCGGGCTCGTCGCCAAGCTCGACGTGCACGAGTACCGGCGGGCCCGCTACCGGGAGGCGCTGGCCGAGGTCCCGCACCTGCCGGACGCCTCCCCGGTGGAGCGGCGGATGCGGGAGATCTCGTACCTCAACCTGACCCGCTTCGTCTGCATCCTGCTGGACCGCAAGGACCGGATGAGCATGGCCAACGGGCTGGAGGTCCGGGTGCCGTTCTGCGACCACCGGCTGGTCCAGTACGTCTTCAACACCCCGTGGGCGATGAAGACCTTCGACGGCCGGGAGAAGAGCCTGCTGCGTGCCGCCGTCCGGGACGTCCTGCCGCCCGAGATCGCCGACCGGGTGAAGAGCCCGTACCCGGTCGTCCAGGACCCGCACTACCCGGCGATGCTGCGGGCCGAGCTCGCCGAACTCGCCGCCGACCCGAAGGCGCCCGTCCTCGGCCTGCTCGACCGCCGGGCGCTCACCGACGCGCTCGCCCCGGACACCGACCCGCAGCACGTCCGGCTCGCGGCCGACCTGACGCTGGAACTCAACACCTGGCTGACGGAGTACCAGGTCACGCTGGAGCTCTGACCCGGCGCGCCTCCCGGGGCGTCAGTCCGCCCGCCGGCGCAGCGGCTCCGCGCCGTACCGCTGCGCCGTCCGGGTGGGCGGTCGCGGACGGTGACGCCCGGCCATCCCGCCGCGCCGGGCCCGGACGGCGTGCGGTAGCGTCGCCGACACCTCCCGAATGGCGGCCGAAAACACGGCTTCCCACCCAGGTGCCGTCAGGATGGGAGCGACCCGTCCGTCTCGATCCGCCGGGGGATCTCCGTCATGCAGCCGCGAGCGTTCGCGATTCTCACCGCCCTCCTGCTGGGGGTCCTCGGCCTCGGGTCGGTGGCGGTCACCGACTGGACGCCCGCACCCGCCGCCGCGGCGGTCGCACCGGCCGCCCCCGGAACGGCGGGCCCCGGCGCCCAGTCCGCCGGCACGACGGCCACCCCGGCCGGCGACCCGGCGGTGTGGACCCGCTCGACGCTGCGGAACAAGCTGATGGCCGAGATGGAGGCCACCGACCCCGGCGTCGCGCTGGCCGACCTCGACAAGATCACCAAGGAGAAGCCGTACACCGTGCGGTTCTGCCACCCGATCGCGCACGAGCTCGGGCACGCCGCCGTGAAGCGGTTCAACGCCGACTTCCAGAAGGTGATCTCCTTCCCGCACGAGACCTGCGCGGCCGGCTACCTGCACGGCGCGGTCGAGGAGATGCTGAACGCCTCCACCCAGCCCGAGGTGGACCTGCTCAAGCTGTGCGCGCCCAAGAACAGCGGCCCGTGCATCCACGGCGTCGGCCACGGCACGATGTTCGTCGCCAAGCAGGACGTCGCCAAGGCCCGCGACCTGTGCAACAAGTTCACCACCGACCAGAACCGGATCCGCTGCTCCGAGGGCCTGTTCATGCAGCTCTTCGGCCCGGACGAGGAGGACGAGACGGCGAAGGCCAACCTGCCCGCCGACAAGCTCGCCCAGGACCCGCTGTACCCGTGCAAGGACCAACCGGCGCTGTTCCAGTCCGCCTGCTACTTCTACGCGCCGACCTTCTACCTCTCCTCGCACGACTACCCGAACCACCCCGAGGTGTACGCCGACGCGCTCAAGTGGTGCCTCAACGGCAAGGCCTCCGGCGGTGCGGTGGACTGCAGCCGCGGCGTCGGCTCGCGGACCATGAAGTACAACCTGGACCGCGAGGACTGGGCCGCGCAGCAGTGCGCCACCGCCGCCGACGGCTGGCAGCGCAAGGCCTGCGCCGAGGGCCTGGTCAGCTACTACACGGTGAACTACACCGACGGCGGCGCGGCCGGCCGGCTCTGCGCCAAGATCACCAACAAGGAGATGCAGGGCTACTGCCGCTCGGCGAGCGGGCTCTCCACCTCGCTGGACTGATCTCCCCCGTCCCGTCCCCGTCTCCCCCGTCCCACCTCACGGGCCCGCGCCGCACGGCGCGGGCCCGTTCCGTAGGATCGGCCTCCATCCAGGTGCGCCGAGGACGCCGCGCCCCCGCCTCGCCCCGCCCCACCCCCCTGGAGCCCGCCGTGACCGAGGACTTCCGCGCTGCCGCGCACACCGCCGCCGACCTGGTCGCCGACTACCTCGCCGCCCTGCCCGCCCGCCCGGTCTGGCAGCCGATGGACGACGCGGCCCGCGCCGCCCTGCTCGACGCGCCGCTGCCGGCCGGGGGCCGCCCGCTCGCCGAGCTGCTGGCCGCCGTCGAGAAGGACGTGCTGCCGTACCCGATGGGCAACGGCAACCCGCGCTTCTTCGGCTGGGTGAACTCCGCCCCCGCCCCCGCCGGGGTCCTCGCCACCCTGGCGGCCTCCGCGATGAACCCCAGCTCCGCGGGCGGCGACCACGCCGACGTCCACCTGGAACGCGCGGCGGTCCGCTGGATCGCCGAGCTGGTCGGCTTCCCGCACCCGGCCGGCGGCGGGCTGCTCACCTCCGGCACCTCGATGGCGACCATCGTCTGCCTGGCCGCCGCCCGCAACCGGGCCGCCCGCGCCGCCGGGTGGGACGTCCGCGAGGACGGCCTCGCCGGACTCCCGCCCCTGGTCGGCTACGTCACCGGCGAGACCCACTCCTGCGTCCGCAAGGCCGCCGAGCTGCTCGGCCTGGGCAGCCGGCACCTGCGCACCGTCGCCACCGGCCCGGACGGCCTGCTGGACGTCGCCGACCTACGCGCCGCGATCGAGCGCGACCGGGCCGCCGGGCTGCTGCCGTTCCTGGTGGTCGCCTCCGCCGGCACCGTCGGCACCGGCGCGGTGGACGCCTTCCACCCCGTCGCCGACCTCTGCGCCGAACAGCGGCTCTGGCTGCACGTGGACGGCGCGTACGGGGCCTTCGGCCGGCTCGACCCGGCCATCGCCCACCGCTACGCGGGGCTGGAGCGGGCCGACTCGCTCGCCCTCGACCCGCACAAGTGGCTCGGCGTGCCGGTGGACTGCGGCTGCGCCCTGGTGCGCGACACCGGGGAGCTGCGCGCCGCCTTCAGCCTGGTCCCGTCCTACCTGCGCGACGAGGCGGCCGGCTCGCTCGGCTGGTTCTCCGAGTACGGCACCGAGCAGACCCGCCCGTTCCGCGCCCTCAAGGTGTGGGCCACCATCGCCCACCGCGGCCGCGACGGCCTCGCCCGGGACATCGCCCGCTGCACCGCGCTGGCCCGCCACCTCGGCGAACTCGTCCGGGCCGACCACGAGTTGGAGCTCCTCGCCGAGGTGCAGACGTCGATCGTCGCCTTCCGCCACCGCGCCCCGGGCCTGGACGAGGCCGCCGTCGACGCCCTCAACCGCGAGCTCCCGGCCGCCGTCCAGCGCCGCGGCCGGGTCTTCGTCACCGGCGCGCGCCTCGGCGACCGCGAGATGCTCCGCGCCTGCCTCCTCAACGCCGCCACCACCGAGGCCGACCTCGCCCTCCTCCTCACCGAGGTCAAGTCCGCCGCCCACGACCTGCTCGACAGCTGAGCACACCCGGGCGGCCCCGCCCAGAGCGCCCCGGAGGCGAGCGGGCGAGTCCCCGCCCCGAGCCGAAGGGGCGCGCCGGTGCCGAAAGGGAGAAGGGCCAAGCCGCCGACGAAGGAGGTGGCAGATCGGAAAGCG
>NZ_JBEYVJ010000314.1:0-8337 GCF_040643935.1 Kitasatospora sp. NPDC047058
CCGCCGGCCTGGCGGCCCTGCCCGCCGCCGACCAGGCCGCCGACCGCGAACTCGCCACCGCCGCCGCCCGCGCGGCCGTGCGGGACGGCGGCTTCGGCCGGTCCCAGGACACCCGGACCGAGGCCGCCCGGTTCGACCGGCTCGTCCGGCGTGCGGACCCGCTGGCCGCCGCCGACCTGGCCAGGCCCCGGCCGGTCGGTCGCCCGACGGGTGCCCGCCCCGCGTACACCGCGGCCGACCGGCCCGGCACGCTGCCGGTCCTGGACGCGGTCCTGCTGGAGTCCGGATCCGTGCTGGCGGCCTGCGGCCAGGCGGGCGTTCGGCTGCTCGCCGCCGACGGCCGCACCCGGGCCCGCTGGGACGTGCCCGCCGAGCAGCTGGTGCTCGCCGACCACGGTGGCAGCGCGCTGCTGGTGGCCCGCTACGGGCGGGCCCGCCAGATCGCCAGGCTCGACCTCGCCACCCGGACGGTCCGGCCCTGGGCCACCCTGGACGCACGGCAGCCGGTGTCCTCCTTCGACGGCCGCCTCCTGATCACCGCCGACCGGGACGGCATCGCCGTGCTGGACACCCTCGCACCCCGCCCCACCGTGGTCTGGCGCGAACTCGGCGACGGCCAGCGGCCGGCGGGCCCGATCGCCCGGACACCGGGCGGCTGCGCGGCCGTCGTCGTCTCCGGCCTGCCCGACGGCTCGCAGCTGACCGAGCTGTGGCGCTGGGACCTGCCGGGCTGGGAGCTGCGCTCGCGGCTCCGGCTGGACGCCGCCGCCGCCGACCCAGGCGGCTCGCTGGCGCTCGCCACCGCGGGCCTGCTCACCGGGCAGGTGCGGACGGACCCCTCCGGCATGCTCCTCAGCTGGACCACCGGGTCCCACGCCCCCGTCCGCGAGCTGACCTTCGAGGGTGCGCCGTGCGGCACCACCGCCGACGGCGACCACTGGGCGCTCAGCGTCCTGCCCGCGGACGGCTCGGGCCTGCTCGTGCACACCGGCTCCGACCTGCCGGCCGCCACCGTCCTCTTCCCGCAAACGGACCGGGCGACGGTCGGCATCCGCCGGCACGCCGACGCGGTGACCCTCCGGGAGCGTTCCGGCCGGGTCGTGGCCCTCTCCGCCGACGGTGCCACGCTGCTCGCCAACCTGCGCGTCACGGCCGGCTGAGGCGCCCGATGCCCCGCCCGATGACCCGTCCGAGGACGCCCCGATGACCCACCCGAGCAGCCTGCCCGCCGACGAGCATGACCGGTACGCGCTGTACCTGGACGCGTTCGCCGCCGTGCCCCGCGACAGCGAACTCGACCTGGTCGCCGCCGTGTTGCGGGACGAGGACCCGGTGATGGCCCAGGCCGCGGTGGTCCGGCACGTCGACCTGCGCGCCTTCGCCCTGCTCCGGAGCGACGACTTCGCCCCCTGGGCGGCGGCGCTGGCGGCCGCGGCCGGGGAACGGCCGTTCGTCGTCCAGCGCCTCGGCGAGTGGGCCCTCCTCTCGGCCATGGCCCGCGACCTCGACTGGGACGACGCCGCGCTCACCGCCGGTTCCAACTGGCTGCAGCTCGGTGTCGCCGAGACGGCCGGCTCCGTCCGGGCCCTCACCGTCCTCGCCGCCGACGGCCGGACCCGCCGCATCCGGAACATCGCCGCCTCCCGTCTGCGGGCCCTCACCGGCAGCCGGGCCGCGGCACGACGAGCTCAGGAGGGCTGAGCGGCCCGCGCCCCGCGCGCCGCGAAGATCCCGGAAGTTTTTCCGGCTCCGCCGTCACACACCGCCGATCCGCTCCGTCGAAGGGATGACAGCGCAAACGACCGAAGAGAGAAGGACCCGTCGTGAACGACGCCCGTATGGCCAACCCCGCCGTCGTCATCCCCGAGGCGATGCCCGCGATCCTGAGCGTGGCCAAGGCCGCCCGCAAGGGCGGGGTGCCCGAGTCGACCCTCGAACTCGTCCACCTGCGCGCCAGCCAGATCAACGGCTGCAGCTACTGCGTCATCGGCGGCGTGGCGAGCGCGAAGAAGAACGGCGAGACCGACGAGCGCCTGCACGCCGTCGCCGCGTGGCGGGAGGCACCGTACTTCACCGACGCCGAGCGCGCCGCGCTGGAGCTGGCCGAGCACGTCACCCGTCTCGCCGACCGCGCCGTGGTGCCGGACGACGTCTGGGACGCCGCGGCCGCGCACTTCGACGAGAAGCAGCTGGCCTCACTGGTCCTGTGGATCAGCCTGACCAACTTCTTCAACCGCCTGAACGCGACCACCCGTCAGCCGGGCGGTGCCACCTGGTGACGCCCCGGTCCCTTCCCTGACCGGCCGGGGCCGGGCGGGGCCGGGCGGGCCTCCACACCGCCCGGCCCCTCCACCCGGATCCCCTCCTCCGGGCGAACGGCATGCCGCCGGGCCGTCGTCATCGGCGGCAACCGGCGGCACCGTACGGGTTCCTAGCGGATCTTCACGGACTCCCCGACCGGGATGCGCGCGTACTCGGTGCCGCCCTTGAAGTTCAACCAGTTGTCGAAGTTCTCCTGGCCGAGCTCGTTGAGCATGGCGTCGTGGATCGGGAACGCCCGCTGCGGCCGCACCGCCCGCACGAAGTCCAGCACCTCGGAGAGCTTGAGCCACGGTGCGGCAGCCGGCACGAGCAGCGTCTCCACCGGCGACGGCGGGACGAACAGCGAGTCGCCCGGGTGGTAGACCGCGCCGTCGACGACGAAACCGACGTTCGCGCAGCCGGGCAGGCCGTCGTAGATCTCGGCGTGTGCCCCGCCCACGACGTCGACGGCGAACCCGGCCGCCGTGAACCGCTGCCCCGTCTCGACGGCGACCGCCGCGCCGCCCAGCTCGGGCACCGACTCGACCGCCGCCGACGGCATGTACGCCCGGAACGCGGAGTTGTGCCGGCTCGCCGCCACGAGCTTGGCGACATCGAGGTGGTCGGGGTGCTCGTGCGTCACCAGCACCTCGTCGACCCCGTCGAGGGCTTCGGCCTCCGAGAACGTCCCCGGGTCGATCACCAGCACCCGGTCGTCCGTCTCCAGACGCACACAGGCATGGCCGTACTTGATCAGAATCATCGGATACCTCCGTGGATACCCCTGGCTTCAGCCGGGGGAGGAAACGGATCTCCCGCGATGGGGGTACCCCCGGCCGAAGGCTGGGGGAGGGTCAGGGGAAGCCGTATTGCCGTCAAGGCGGTATGGCGTTGCGGTAGGTAACTACCTGTCACGTGGTCACAAGTAGGGGTGTTAGTGTGTGATCCATGGCGACCACCCAGGTGAAGCGGGCGTTCAAGTACCGCTTCTACCCGACCGATGCGCAGGCAGCTGAGCTGTCGCGCACGTTCGGGTGTGTTCGCAAGGTGTACAACCTGGCGTTGCAGGCCCGCACTGAGGCGTGGACGCTGCGCCAGGAGCGGGTCAACTACAACGCCACCAGCGCGATGCTGACGGCGTGGAAGAAGACCGGGGACCTGGCCTACCTCTGCGAGGTGTCGTCGGTTCCGTTGCAGCAGGCTCTGCGCCACTTGCAGGGGGCGTTCGCGAACTTCTGGAACAAGCGGGCGAAGTACCCGACGTTCAAGTCCCGGAAGAAGTCCCGGCGCTCCGCCGAGTACACGTCGTCCGCGTTCCGGTTCCGGGACGGCCGGCTCACGCTGGCGAAAATGGACCGGCCGCTGGACATCGTGTGGTCGCGCCCGCTGCCCGAGGGCAGTTCGCCGTCCACGGTCACGGTGTCGCAGGACGCGGCCGGCCGCTGGTTCGTCTCGATGCTGTGCGACGACCGGCCCGTGATGCCCGCACCGGTCAACGAGGCCGTGGGCATCGACGCCGGCATCACCAGCCTGGTGACGCTCTCCACCGGGGAGAAGATCACCAACCCCAGGCATGAGCGCAAGGACCGCGAACGCCTTGCCAAGGCGCAGCGCGGCCTTGCCCGCAAGGCCGAGGGATCGAAGAACCGGGACAAGGCACGGCTCAAGGCTGGCCGGGCGTACGTGCGGATTGCCAACCGGCGCAGGGACTTCCTGCACAAGCTGACCACTCGACTCGTTCGTGAGAACCAAACGATCGTGATCGAGGATCTGACCGTGCGGAACATGCTCAAGAACCGCACTCTCGCTCGTGCCGTCTCGGATGCGAGCTGGACCGAGATGCGGTCCATGCTGGAGTACAAGGCCGACTGGTACGGGCGGGAGCTGGTGGTCGTGGACCGCTGGTTCCCCTCCTCCAAGCTGTGCTCGGCCTGCGGCACCCTCCGAGGGAAGATGCCGCTCAACGTCCGGACATGGACGTGCGACTGCGGGACGACCCACGACAGGGACGTCAACGCGGCAAAGAACATCCTGGCCGCCGGACTGGCGGTTGCAGCCTGTGGAGACGGTGTAAGACCTCAACGGAACACTCCGGGCGGGCAGTCGTCGGTGAAGCAGGAAACATCCCCACCGCAGCGCACACGCGCAGCGGCTCAGCCGCGAGGCTGAGGGGAATCCCCCTCGTTCACGAGGGGGAGGAAGTCAAGCGCTCACTATGGCAGCAGCGGTCGATACCGGAGGCCGGTTCGACTCACCCGGTCCGACTGTCGGCCGGGTCAGCGGGGCCGGTCGGCCGGGGAGTCCGGTCGGGGCCGCATCAGTTCCAGGTCCTCGCCCCAGGCGTCCAGCACCGCTGCGTGGCTGGCGGCCCGGGCAGCCGCCTCGACCCGGGCGAAGAGCCGCTGCTGCGGTGCCACGTCGCCGGTCGCGGTGATCCGGGCGACCGTGTCCAACAGCCCGGTGCTCTCCCATCCGGGCAGCGGGAACCGGTCCAGCTCCCAGGCCAGGTACTTGTTGTAGGGACGCGGCCGGCGGTCCAGGGCGAAGAGCAGGTCGAGCAGGAATCCGGCACTGGCGGCCGCGTCGAGGTGGCCGGCGAGCGGGTTCCCGTCGCGGTGGTTCTTGACCGAGCGGTAGACCGCGTTGGCGTAGGCGTCCAAGAGGGCGGCGGCGGACCGGCGTGCCTCGTCGGCGCCGAGCCGCCCCGTCGCGGCGACGATCCTGGTGACCTCTCCGTCGCTGCGGTCGACCAGCACCCGGGAGCGGGCGATGGCGTACCGCTCCCAGTCGGCGGGCCTGCGGAACCGTTCGAGGGTGGTGACGACCAGGTCGAGCCGCGCGGAGCGGTAGCCGTCGAGCGCAGCCAGTTCGCTCCGCACGTCGTCGGCGAGGATGACGTAGAGGTCATGGTCGGAGTGACGGGTCGTCATGCCGTCGTGGGCGCGGGAGCCCTTGAGGACGAGCCCGACGACGGCCGGGTCGGCCTTCGCCTCGGCGACGAACGCCGTGAACTCGATCGTCACGCCAGCTCCTTGCCCATCAGCGTGCACATCGTCTCGTACCGCCGGAGCGAGCCGTCCTCGGCCTCCACGTCCCAGGAGTCGAGTTCGCGGCCGAAGGCCCGGTAGCCCAGGCGTTCGTAGCGGGCGCGGGCGCGCGGGTTGCTCTCCTCGACGCCGAGTTCGGCGCGGGTCAGGCCCCGGGCGCCGATCCGCTGCTCGGCGGAGCGGATCAGCAGCGTGCCGATCCCGCAGGACTGGAGGGCCGGGTGGACGCCGAGTTGCCAGAGCGTGCCGGCTCCGGGCCTGACCGTGTAGTCGATGCCGCCGACCGCCACCGGGAGTCCGGCCGGCGTGCACACCGCCAGGTAGTCGATCTCGCCGGCGTCGGCGCGGCGGATCTGGTGGACGAGTTCGCGCACGTGCTGGGGGGAGCCGGCCCAGCTGCAGGACGGCAGGTCCGTCTCGGTGAGGCCGCGCACCGACAGGTGCAGCCTGATCTCGGTCATCGCGGCATCCCTTCGACTCCGACAGTGGCCGTTTCCCATTTCAGCAAGCCGCTCCCCGTGCCGTCCACGGGGTTTCGGACCGGCCCGGACGTCAGCCGGAAGGGCGTGCGGTCGCGACCGGGACGCCCTCCGGGCGGCCGGCCAGCAGCGCGGCGAGGTGGTCCGCGCAGCGGAGGGCCGCGGTGGCCATCGCGCCCCTGGTCATCCCGGCGACGTGCGGGGTGAGCAGCGCGTTCGGCAGGCCGAAGAGCGGTGACGCGAAGGCGGCGTGTTCGTGCGCGAAGGTGTCGACGGCGGCCGCCGCGAGCGGGTGGGCGGGGTCGCGCAGGGCCTCGGCGAGCGCCTGCTCGTCGACGATGCCGCCGCGGGCGGTGTTCAGCAGGACCGAGCCGGGGCGCATGAGGGCCAGCTCCGCCCGGCCGATCAGGCCCCGGGTGTGCGGGGTGAGCGGCAGGTGCAGCGAGACGACGTCGCTGGTCGTGAGCAGTGCGGCGAGCGACGGGGCCCGGTGGACGGGGGTCTCGTCCGGTGCCTGGGGCCCGCTCGGGCGGTGGGCGAGGGCCTGCACCTGCATGCCCAGGGCGGCGGCCCGTGCGGCCAGCGCCCGCCCGATCCGCCCCAGTCCGGCGATGCCGAGGGTCAGTTCGGACAGTTCCACCGCAGGGGCGGCCGGTGTGCGCCAACTGCCCAGGTGGGAGGCCTCGTTGTGAGCGGGAAGGTCCCTGGTCAGGGCCAGCAGCTGGGCCAGTGCGAACTCGGCCACGGCGGCGGCATTGGAGCCGGGGGTGTGGGTGACGGTGACGCCGAGGCGGCCGGCGGCGGCCAGGTCGACGTGGTCGGTGCCCGCCCCGGCCCGGCCGACCACCCGGAGCCGGTGCGTCACCGTGGGGCCGGTCGCCGCCTCCAGGAAGGCGGCGCGCAGCGGCACCCCGGCACGGGACTTGACGGCGTGGTAGCCGCGGCCGTCCCGCACCGCCTCGGCGCACAGTGCGGCCTCGTCGAAGGGGTCGAAGTCGGTGAACCCGACCCGCCCGGCCCAGGCGGTCCGTACGGCGGTGTGGTCCTCCACCCGCCGCAGGTTCAGCGTGACGGCGAGCCCGTGGCCGAGCAGCCGTTCCAGCTCCCGGCCCAGCAGTTCACCGGGGGCCGCGTCCACCAGCAGGACCCGGGGCCGTTCCATGCGCTCTCCTCACCCGGCCCGGCCGTCCCCTGCCGCAGCCGCTATCATGTAAGGCATGAATGATAGCAGCGGCACTTACAATGTCCGGTCCGGCGTGCCCGACGTGGCCACCTTCCGCCACCTGCGCACCGCCGCCGGCCTGAGCGATCGCCCGGCCGCGGCGGTCGCCGCCGGCCTCCCGCACACCTGGTACGGCGTGACCGTGCACACCGAGGACGGTGACACCGTCGGCATGGGCCGGATCGTCGGCGACGGCGGCTCGGTGTTCCAGATCACCGACGTCTGCGTGCTGCCCGACCACCAGGGCCGCGGCCTCGGCGGGCGGATCATGGCGGGCCTGACCGCCGAACTGGAGCGCCGCGCCCCGGCGGGGGCCTACGTCTCGCTGATCGCCGACGGTGACGCCCACCGCCTCTACGCCAGGTTCGGCTTCACCGGGACGGCCCCGCACTCGGTCGGCATGCACCGCCTGGTCTGAGACCGGCACCTGCGATGCTGGCCGGCATGAGCAAGCAGGAGTGGGCCGCCCTGTCCGGGATCGAGAAGGCTTTCATGATCAACGCCTTCGAGATCGACATCCTTCCGGGATTCTGGAGCGATCTCGACGACGAGGACCGCGACCGGCCGCACGACGAGATCGCCGGCATCCTGCTCGGGCTGGTCGACCGCGGCTGGGTCGAGGTGCGGCGGATCGCGCCATGGATATCACCGACGGGTCAGAAGGGGTACCAGCCAGGGGAGCTGGTCCCGCGCGACCGGCTCGCGGCGGTGCTGGCGGACGAGACCGGCTGGGACTACCCGGAGAGCGGCGACTGGACCGGTGCGCTGACCCTGGTCGAGACCGAAACCGGGAGGAAGATCTCCCGCCGCTCCCCGGAGGAGATCGACTGAGGGCGCCGGCACGTACCCTGAACGCCGTGCCCCGCCATGCGAAGAAGCCCCGCCGGCTGGTCGCCGACGGGCGGACGTACCTGTACGCGCTGCGCCACCACCACCGCGCGCCGGACGGCCGGCCGGTGGAGTGCCGCCAGACCCTCACGGTGTACCCGCAGCCCGCCGGAAGCGGCGGCCCGCTGCGGATCGTCTTCGCCGACGGCCCGGGCCGGTACGTGCCGGGCGGCTACCCCCTGGGCTCCGGGGACGTGGGCCGCACCCGGGGCGCCTCCCTGAACCTGCACGAACCGGGCGCCGTGCGGGCCCTGCTCGACACGGCGCTGGCCCGGGGGTGGCAGCCGGGCGGGCGGGCGGTGGAGGTCGACGGCTGGTCCCTGCTGGAGGAGGCGGCCGCCGCGCGGGAACGGGGCGCCGCACCCGCCGCACCCGCCGCTCCCGGCGACGACGGGCCCGG
>NZ_JBEYVJ010000315.1:0-8221 GCF_040643935.1 Kitasatospora sp. NPDC047058
GGAGCTGGACACACCCCCGGGGCCATGGAGATGCGCCGTCGCCACGCCCCAGCGGGCGGCGGCGCCGTCCGGCTCCTCGGCCGCGTACGGGAACGCGAGGTCGCGGTGGAAGATGTGCCCGCCCGGCAGGCCGATCTCCCGCTCCAGGTCCGGCGGTGTCCTGGCCTCCAGGCAGGGCGCGCCGCCGGCGTCCGTTGCCAGGCAGTCGGCGATCGGCTCGGCGAGCACCTCGTCGAGCTGCGCCAGGGCCGCCGCCAGCGCGCGCTCCTTGGCCGCCGGGTCGGTGAACAGCCGGGCGGGCATGTGCAGACCGAACAGGGTGAGCGTGTGCAGTCCCTGCCGGAGCGCCTCGGGCCCCAGGATCGAGGAGTCGGTGAGGGTGTGGCAGTAGATCTCGGACGGCGGCGCCGTGGGCGGCCGGCCCGCCGCCGCCTCGGCGTAGGCGGTCTCCAGCTGCCGGTAGCCCTCGGCGATGTGGAAGGTGCCGGCGAAGGCGTCGCGGGGATCCGCGGCCGCGTCCCTGAGCCGGGGGAGCCGGCGCAGCACCATGTTGACCTTCAGCTGGGCGCCCTCCGGTGCGGGCCCCGGCTCCTCGCCCAGCAGCCGGGCCAGGACCGCCGGGGCGGCGTTCACCAGCACCCGGCGGCCCGCCGCCGTCGCCTCCCCGTCGCGGTGGCGGTAGGTCACCTCGGCGTCGCCGGTGCCGTCGGTGGCGACGGCCGTGACCTCGCAGCCGGTCCGGATCTCCGCGCCGGCCGCCAGGGCGGCCTCGGCCAGGGCGCCGGTCACCGCGCCCATCCCGCCGACCGGGACGTCCCAGTCGCCGGTCCCGTTGCCGATCACGTGGTAGAGGAAGCAGCGGTTCTGGAGGAGCGAGGGGTCGTGGGCGTGGGTGAAGGTGCCGATCAGCGCGTCGGTGAGGACGACTCCGCGCACCAGGTCGTCGCTGAAGGTGCGCTCGATCGTCTCGCCCAGCGGCCGTTCGAACAGGGCCTCCCAGGCGGCGTCGTCCGCGATCCGCCGGCGCAGCCCCGCGCGGGAGGGCAGCGGCTCGGTGAGCGTGGGGAAAACCCGCCGGGCGAGCTCCCCGGTGGTCCCGTAGAAGCGCCGCCAGGCCTCCCACTCCCGCTCCCCGCCGGTCAGCGCGCGGAACGAGTCCCCGGTCCGGGCGGGGTCGGCCGCGTCCACCAGCAGCCCGGTGGGCTTCCCGTCCCGGACGGCGGGGGTGTACGAGGAGATCCGGCGGCGCCGCAGCTCCAGCCGTAGCCCGAGGTCCCGGACGACCTTCCGGGGCAGCAGGCTCACCAGGTACGAGTACCGCGACAGCCGGGCGTCCACGCCGGCGAACGCCCGGGCCGACACCGCCGCACCGCCGACCTGCGGCAGCCGCTCCAGCACCAGCACCCGGTACCCGGCCCGTGCGAGGTACGCCGCCGCCACCAGTCCGTTGTGCCCGCCGCCGACGATCACGACGTCCTGCCGGGAGGCCGGTTCCGTGTCCATGTCGTCACGCTACGGCACCGGGGAGGAAGGGGGAACAGTGCGCGGCGGGCCGGCGGAGCGGCCGGCCGGTCAGGTGGCGCGGTGGTAGTACGTGACGGCGACCTTGACCGGGCCTTCGTCCGGTCCGGTGCTGAGCGGGCGGACGACGGCGATGTCGCGGCCGTTCCGGGTGCGGACGCAGAAGGCGCGGTCGGGGGTCGCGGTGGTGAAGGGCAGGCTGGCGGCGGGCTGGGTCTCGATGCCCTTGAGGCAGTCGGGGAGGGTCAGGCTGCGGGCCGGCGCGAGGTAGGCGTCGCTGTCCTCGGGGAGGTAGAACTCGCCGGCGTGGCGGCCCAGGTACCAGCTGGAGGTGTCCAGCGGGGCGACCTTGCCGGCCCGCAGGTCGAACTCGTAGGTGTGGTCGGGGGAGGTGAGTTCGAGGCCGGTGTAGACGGTGGTGTAGCCGGGGAGCGTGCTCGGCGGGGCGGACGGCGACGCGCTCGGCGGGGCGGGCGGCGGCGGGGTGGAGGCGGCGCCGGCGGACGGCGGTGCGCTGCCGGTGGCAGCGACGTTCTGGTCGTCGAGGTCGTCGAAGTACTCGGGGTCCAGCAGGACGGAGGCCGCCGCGGCGCCGACGAGCAGGGCGACGCCCGTCAGCAGGGCGGTGCGGGCGCCCCGGCGGGCGGTGGCCGCGGCCCTGCGCCCGGTGGGAGCGGCCGGGCGTCCGGTGCCGGCGGGCTCCAGCCGGGTGGCCGCCGGGGCGGGGACGCGGGCGGTCGGGGCGTCGGCCGCGGCCTTGGCCGGGTCCAGGCCGGTGGCGGGCGGGGGAGGGGTGGTGGGCAGGTCGCCGTGCCGGCTGAGCTCGGTGCTGACCTGCCGGGGCAGCCAGCCGTCGGAGAAGTGGAGTGCGCCGCCGGTGGCGGGGTGGCTGCGGGCGGCCTCGATCAGCCGGGCGGTGTCGGGCCGGTCGCCGGGGTCCTTGGCCAGGCACTGCCGGACCAGCTCGTGCAGGCCGGCCGGGAGGCCGGAGAGGTCGGGCTCCTCGTGCACCGCCCGGTAGAGCGAGGCGGGCTCGGGGCCGTCGCCGAACGGGGGAGTGCCCGAGCCGACGTAGGCGGTCAGGGCGCCCAGGGCGAAGACGTCGGTGGCCGGGGTGGCGGACAGCCCGAGCGCCTGCTCGGGGGCCATGAAGCCGGGCGAGCCGATGCGCAGGCCGGTGCCGGTCAGCGGGGCGGCGTCGGCGGCGCGGGCGATCCCGAAGTCGATGACGCGCGGCCCGTCGGCGGCGAGCAGGACGTTGCCGGGCTTGAGGTCGCGGTGGACGACGCCCGCGGCGTGGATCGCCTGGAGGGCCTCGGCGATGCCGGCGAGCAGCAGCAGGACGGTCCGCTCGGGCAGCGGCCCGTGGCGGTGGACGACCTGGTGGAGGGAGGGGCCGGGCACGAAGGCGGTGGCCAGCCACGGGGTGGCGGCGTCGGTGCCCGCGTCGACGACCTGGGCGGTGTACAGGCCGTGGATGCGCCGGGCGCTGGCGACCTCCTGGGCGAAGCGGTGGCGGAACTCCGGGTCACCGGCCAGTTCGGGGCGGACGACCTTGAGGGCGACCGGGCGTCCACCGCGCGTGTAGGCGAGGTAGACGCGGCCCATGCCGCCCGCGCCCAGCCGTGCGCAGAGGCGGTAGCCGCCGACCTCGCGGGGGTCGTCCGGGGAGAGGGCCTCGAACGCCGTGGGCGACGGGCCGCCGAAGGGCTCTGTGGTCATGGGGGCTCCCAGCGGGTCGGGCGGGCGTGGCGGGGTGGCGGCCGTGGCCGACGGGTCCGACGGGTCCGGCAGGCCCGGTGGGCGTGGCCGGTCGGATGGAGCCGCCGGGTCGGGATCGCACCGGATCATAGCCCGACTGTAGATTCAGTCAGGTTCGGGACCCCGACGGCCCGGCCCGCGGCCCTCCCGGTAGGGTGACCGCTTGTGGCAGACCGTCGAACCCTGATCATGGAAGCGGCCGCACGGGTCATCGCCCGGCGCGGCGTCCGCGGGCTGCGGGTGGAGGAACTCGCGGCCGAGGCGGGCGTGTCCACCGCGCTGATCTACTACCACTTCAAGGACCGCGCGGGGATCCTCCGCGCGACGCTGGAGTTCATCAACGACCGCGCCGAGCGGTACACGACGGAGCGCGCGGCGGACGCCCCGCCCCTCGACGCCCGGGGCGAGCTGGAGCAGACGCTGCTGCTGGAGCTCCAGGACACCCCCGAGGTGCGGGAGAACAGCACGGCGTGGGGTGAGCTGCGGGCGAGCGCGGTGTTCGACTCCGACCTGCGGGAGGACCTGGCCCGGGCCACGCTGGTCTGGGTCCAGGAGGTCGCCGACCTGCTCGGGCAGGTCCGGCCGATGAACGGCGCCGCCGCCCTGGCCGCCTCCGCCGAGCGGCTGACGGCGTTGCTGGAGGGGCTGAGCGTGCGCTGGCTCAGCGGCAGCCTGCCGGTGGAGCACGCGCGCGAGCTGATGGCCGGCGCGATCGACGGCGAACTGGAGCGGCTGCGCGGCTGATGCGCGCCGGGTTCCGGCCCCGGGCCAGGACGGCCCGGGGCCTCGTGCGTCCCGGGGCTCGCCCTGCCGCATCCCGGGGTCCTTCCGCAGCACGCTCGTCTCCGAATTCTTGACTGAATTTTCAGTAAATGCCAGAGTGTGGGCGTGGCGCCGATCGACGACGGCCGTCGGCGCCGCCCGCAAGGCCATCGGTCACCCGGTGGGCAACACTTGATTCTGGAGACCCGCATGAGCGACATCCACGGTGACGAGAACCTCCCGCAGTGGTGGGTGGACCGCGACGACGTCCCGCACGCCCGGACCTGGATGTCGTGGCCGTCCCGCCGGTCCGTCTGGGGCCGGCAGCTGGCGGGCGTCCAGCAGGACATCGCCCTGATCGCGCGGACCGTCGCCCGGTTCGAGCCGGTCGTGATGTGCGCCCCGGACGACTACAGCGTGCGGGAGGCGCAGGCCCTGTGCGGGCCCGCCGTCACCGTGACCGACGCCGTCCCGACCGACGACCTGTGGATGCGCGACATCGCCCCGGTGTTCCGGCGCGACGGCTACGGACGCCTCGACGCCGTCGGCCTCAACTTCAACGGCTGGGGCCGCAAGCAGACCCACCGCGACGACGCGGAGGCCGCCCGCGGCATCGCGGGCCTGCTCGGGCTCCGGTTCACCCACGCCGACTTCGTCGGCGAGGGCGGATCCGTCGAGACCGACGGCGACGGCACCGTGATGGCCACCGAGAGCAGCCTGGTCAACAAGAACCGCAACCGGGGCATGAGCCGGGACGAGATCGAGGAGGCCGTCCTCGACGCGTACGGCGCCGACCGGATGATCTGGGTCCCCGGGATCAAGGGCGGGGACATCACCGACGACCACATCGACGTCACCTCCCGGTTCGTCCGGCCCGGCGTCGTCATGGTGCAGCTGCCCCCGCCGGACCGCAACGACGTCTGGGCCCGGGACGCCCGCGAGCAGTTCGCCGTCCTCTCCCGGGCCACCGACGCCAGGGGTCGCCGGCTCCAGGTGATCCGGGTGGACGGCCCCGACACCGTCCGCTCGCGCGACGCGAAGTTCGTCGACTCCTACCTCAACTTCCACGTCGTCAACGGCGGCGTGATCGCGGCACAGTTCGGCGACGTGGCCAAGGACGAGGCCGCCCGGCGCACGCTCGCCCACGCCTTCCCCGGACGCGAGGTCGTCCAGCTCGACGTCGACCGCCTGATGGCCGGGGGCGGCGGCATCCACTGCTCCACCATGCAGGAGCCCCTGCCGTAGTCACGCCGTCGTCACGCCGTGGCCGTGCCCGCGGCCGCACCGCACCGCGCCCGCCGGCGCCCTCGCCTCCCGTGACGACCCCGGGGGCCGCCGCCCCGCCCCGCCCGCGCCTCCCCGCACCCTCATCCCGCTGGAGCTTCCGTGTCCCACCTGCCCCCGCCCCTGCCGACGCCCCCGTCCCGCCGCACGATGCTGCGCGCCGTGGCCGGCGCCGGTCTGCTGACCCTCGGCGCCGCGGCCTGCGCCCCGTCGGACGGGGCCGGGGAGGAGGCGCCGCCCGGCCCCGCCGAGTCGCCCGCGCCGGGCGGGGCGCAGCCGCCCGCACCCGGCGGGACCGGCGCCACGCCCGGGCGCAGGTTCGGCGCGGAGTGGGAGAGCCACACCCGCACCTTCATGTCCTGGCCGGCGTCGGCCGGCATCTGGGGCGACCAGCTCCCCGACGTCCGCGCGGACATCGCGCGGCTCGCCCGCGCCGTGGCCGGCTACGAGGCGGTGGTGATGTTCGCCCGCCCGGGGCAGGCCGACGCCGCGCAGAACGCGTGCGGCAAGGACGTCGAGGTCGTCCCGATGCCCGTCGACGACCTGTGGGCCCGGGACACCGTGCCGGTCTTCGTCGAGGACGGCGGCACGCCGAAGGGCGTCGACTTCAACTTCAGCGGCTGGGGCGACAAGCAGAAGGAGCACGGCAACGACACGGCGCTGGCCGCCGCCGTCCTCGGCAGGTACGGGGTCGAGCGGGTGCGCACACCGGTGGTCGCGGAGGGCGGCTCGTTCGAGACCGACGGCGAGGGCACGCTGCTGGTCACCGAGAGCTCGGTGGTCAACCAGCGGCGCAACCCGGGCCGGAGCCGGGACGGGATCGAGGCCGAGCTGAAGAAGGCGCTCGGCGTGACCAAGGTGATCTGGTTCGCCGGCGTCCGCGACCAGGACATCACCGACGCGCACGTGGACTGCCTGGTCCGCTTCGCCGCCCCCGGGGTCGTCCTGCTGGACCAGCCGTTCCCCGGTGCGCCGGCCGACGTCTGGTCGCGCTCGGCCGCCCAGGCGCGCGAGGTCCTGAAGGGCGCCACCGACGCCCACGGCAGGCCGCTGCAGGTGATCGACCTGCCGCAGCCCGACCCGGACCGGATCACCGGACGGGGCGACGCGTTCGTCTCCTCGTACATCAACTTCTACGTCGCCAACACGTCGCTGTTCCTGCCGCGCTTCGGCGACGCCAGGGCCGACGACCGGGCGCAGCAGATCCTGCGCGACCACTTCCCCGGCCGCGACATCGTCCCGGTGAAGATCGACAACATCGCCTCCGGCGGCGGTGGGATCCACTGCTCCACCCATGACCAGCCGGGCAAGCCGGAGGCCGGCTGACGCCCTCCCGGATTCCCCGGGCCTGAGACTCCCGTCGCTGCGGGCCTCGGGCTGACCGGGATTTGAGTCAGCCCTGTCGGCAGGCGCCCAGCTCCGCGTCGATCGCCTCGCCGAGCAGGCTGCGGGCGTGGTCGAGCGCGAGCGAACCGCTCAGCCAGCGGACGCTGAGCCCTTCCAGGAGGGCGGTGAGGCGTTCGGCGGAGGCGGCGTGGGCGGGGGCGGTGCCGGCCGGGTGGGCGCGGCCGAGCAGGTCCGCGATCTCGTGCACCCAGGTGTGGGTGGCCCGCGCCAGGTCCTCGCGCAGGCTGGACTCGAAGACCGCACTGGCTCTCAACTCCCCCCAGGCGGTGCTGTTCTCGCGTACCTCGGCGGTGTCCTGGAGCTCCGGCAGCAACGCCTGCTCCAGGTCCGACCAGGGGTCGTCCGCCCAGCCGGCGGCCCCCGGTCCGCCGGTGTAGCGCTCGGCGCGCTCGCCGATGAACTGCAGGGTCTCGCGGAGGATCCCGGCGCGGTCGGTGAAGTGGTAGTAGATCAGCGAGGTCGACACTCCGGCCTCGGCCGCCAGTTCTCCCACCCGCAGTCCGCGGACGCCGCGTCGTGCGATGACGCGCGTGGCGGCCCTGACGATCTCAGTTCGACGATCTGACACGGGCGTTCACTCTACCTCCGGGGTGAGGCGAATCGCCCCGGAATATTGACTGAACTTTCAGTTAGGTCCAGGATGTGGGTCACCCCACACCTCCCGACCCCCTCCAGGGAGCCCCCATGAACACGCCCGACTCCACCCGGCGCAGCCTGCTCAAGTTCGGCGCGGCGGCGCTCCCGCTGGCCGCCCTCGGCGCGGCCCTGCCGGCCAGCGCCCGCGCCGCCACCCCGCCCGCCCCCGCCGGGCCGGTGCTGCGGATGCCGGCGGAGACCGATCGGCACACCCGTACCTTCATGGCCTGGCCGGCGCTGTACTCGGTCTGGCAGAACCAGCTCTCCGGCGTCCGCCGCAACATCGCCGACCTCGCGTACACGATCTCCCGCTACGAGCCGGTGGTGGTCCTGGCCCGTCCCGGACAGGCCGCCGACGCGCGCTACTCCTGCGGCTCCGGCGCCTACCACCCGATCGAGGTCCTGGAGATCGCCGACGACGACCTCTGGATCCGCGACTTCGGTCCGACCTTCGTCGTCGCCCCCGGCGCGATCGCCGGCGTCGACACCAACTTCAACGGCTGGGGGAAGACGGGCACGCCGTACTACCAGCCGTTCTCCCACGACGCCGCGGCGGCCGCCGCGCTCCTCGGCGACTACGGCATCGACCGGATCCGGGCGGGCTTCGTCGGCGAGGGCGGCTCGCTGGAGACGGACGGCGAGGGCACCCTGCTGGCCACGGTCAGCTCGCTGGTCAACCCCAACCGCAACCCGGGCATGTCCCGGGGCCAGGTGGAGCAGGCGCTGAAGTCGGCGCTCGGGATCGAGAAGGTCGATGCCGGGGCCCCCTTCACTGCCGGCCGGGCCACCGTCGACGAACTCGGCGCCGGGGCCCGGCTGTACTTCCTGCGGCACGGCTACGAGATCGAGC
>NZ_JBEYVJ010000316.1:0-8208 GCF_040643935.1 Kitasatospora sp. NPDC047058
GTCGCCGCCGGTGCCCAGTGTGCCGGGGGTGCCGCCGGAACCGCCGCTGGGGGACGTGCCGCCGGGCCCGCCCTGGGTGGCCGTGCCGGCTCCGCCGCCGGTTCCCCCGTTGCACATCCCGCCCGTGCCCGGCTGGCCGGCGTCCCCGCCCTGGCTGCCGCCCGTGCACGACGAGCTGAAGACCTCACCGGCCCCGCCGCCGCCCGCGGCCACGATCAGGCGGGAATCGGTGGTCGTGAGGGGCGTGGTCCGGGGCTGGGTACGGACGTCGGAGGCCCCGCCTCCTCCGCCGCCGTAGTGGCTGCTGCCGCCGCCGTTGAAGCCGCCGATGCACGGCGAGAACGGGTAGCAGGTGGGGGTGGTGAGCGTGGGGGTGCCACCGACCTCGACGTAGAGGGTCTGCCCGCCGGACAGGCCGGTGAGCGTACCCGAGACCTGCGCCCCGCGGCCGCCGGGCGTGACGTTGACGCCCGAGAGGCCGCCGGCCGCGCCGATCGCCGTGACGTCGACCTGCGTGACGCCGGCCGGGACGGTGAACGTCTGCTCGGCGCCGGTGGGCGCGAACGTACAGGTGGTGGAGGGGCCGGCGGTCGTGCAGGTACCGGCAGCACGGGCGGGTACCGACAGCGCCACCGGGGCGACGGCGGCACCGAGCACGCCGGCCGCAACGGCCAGCACCCGGCACCGACGCCCGGCCGAACCCGCACGATACCCGGCAGCGGGCCGGACGAAGGCCCCCGACAGTGAGGACGTCACGATCAACTCCAGAAGACGGAAGAAGGTCCCGGCGAGGGATCGCCTTCCGTCACTGTCGATCACGCAACCAGGGCCGCGAGCCCCCACCGAACTGACACACCGCTGGTTCACACCGGCGGTCCCCCCGGCCGCGCCTTCGACAGCACCCGAGGCTCCCTGCCCGGCCGCCTGGCCGAGGACGGCGAGCCCGTCCAGGCCGTTCGACCCGCCACTGGTGGCCCGCTGCTGCTCCCAGCGATGACCGGCGCCTACCAGTGGCGCTGAACCGACGACCGGTGCCACCCCGCCGACGTCGGCTATGCGGCCGCGGGCTCCGCAGGTTCCGCCGGCCCGCTCTGGGTGGCTGCGGGCGGCGACCCGGTCCTCGCCGGACGGTTCCGCCCAATGCGTGGCCGCGGGCCCGTTCCCGTTCCCGGTGATGGCCGGCGTTTTGCCGGGCTGGATCAGTTGTTGGTGTGCGGGGGCAGGAGGAGTTCTGCGAGCAGGCCGCCGCCGGGGGCGGGGGAGAGTCGGGCGGTGCCGTCGTGGAGTTCGGCGACCCATCTGACGATGGCGAGGCCGGTTCCGGTGCCGTTGCTGGTGGCTCCGGTGACGTGGCGTTCGAAGACCCGCTCCCGGTTCTTGGCGGGTATGCCGGGGCCGTGGTCCCGGACGGTGATGCGGCCGGCGGTGACGCTCACGCCGACAGGGGTGCCGCCGCCGTGTCGCAGGGCGTTCTCGACGAGGTTGCGGACGGCTTGGGCGAGCAGCTCGGGGTCGCCGTTGACGATGGCGGCCTCGGTGGTGAGGGTGACGCCGGTGCTGTCGGGCAGTTCCTCGACGGTCTGTTCGACCAGCTGGTCGAGTCGCAGCGGGGTGAGCTCGACTTCACGGGTGCCGGCCTCGACGCGGGCGCGGGCCAGCAGCCCGGTGACCAGCCGGCCCAGGCGGTCGACGAGGCGGAGGGCCTCGTCGAGGGCCACGGGGGCGCGGGTGGGGGAGGTGCTGCCGCTTTCGACCACCAGGCGCAGGGTGGCCAGCGGGGTGCGCAGCTCGTGGGCGGCCTCGGCGAGGAACTGTTCCTGCTGGTCGAGCCCGCGCAGCGCGGGCCGCATGGCGCGTCCGGACAGGAGGTGCGCGATGGCGGCGGCGGCCAGCACCAGGGCTGCGCAGCCCAGCGTGAGCCGGCGGACCAGGCGGTCATGGGCGGCCTGGCTCTGGGCGGGGTCGGCTCCGACCAGCACGGCGGCGGCGATCCGGTCGCCGTCCCAGACGGGGGCGGCGGCCCACTGGATCTCCCGGCCGCCGGCCTCCAGGGCGACGAAGACGGTTTCCTGGTCGTGCTGGACCTGTTCCCAGACCTCGTCCAGCCCGGCCTGGCCGGGGAGAGCGGCGTGCGCGGTGGGCGCGTGGCGGATCCGGGGCCGGCCGGGCGTGGGTGCCTGGAGGACGGCGAGCCGTTCCGCGCTCAGGGCCAGGTCGTCCTCCGCCAGGGCGTCGAGGTTGAGGACGCCGTCGTCGTAGTAGATCGTGCGGGCGAGGCCGTCAGCCCGCCGGCTGACGCCGTTGTCCAGGTCGTTCGTGCGGGACCGGTCGTCGGTGCGCACGGCCAGGACCAGCAGGCACAGGGCGGTCGTGGCGGCGAAGAGCAGGGTCGTCGCCCACCGGACCCGGTTCAGCCGTGCGACAGCGGGACTGGGCGGCATCACGGCTCGGTGGTGTGGTCGGCGAGCCGGTAGCCGACGCCGCGCACCGTCGAGATGAGCTCGGGCGGGCCCAGCTTGCGGCGCAGCTGCCCGATGAGGACGTCGACGACGTTGGAGAGCGGTTCGGTCTGCTCGTCCCAGCAGCGTTCGATGAGGTCGGTGCGGGTGACCACCTCGCCGGCGCGCAGCATCAGGACCTCCAGGACCGCGAACTCCTTCGCGGTGAGGGTGAGCAGCACACCCTCGCGCCGGACCCTGCGGCGGGGCAGGTCGAGCTCCAGGGTGCCGACGCGCAGTTCCGGCAGCCGTGCGGGCTGGGCGCGGCGGCACAGGGTGCGGACGCGGGCATTGAGCTCGGCGAAGGCGAAGGGCTTGACGAGGTAGTCGTCGGCGCCGTGCTCGAACCCGGCCACGCGGTCGCTGACCGCGTCGAGGGCGGTGAGCAGCAGGACGGGCAGGGCGGATCCGGCCTTGCGCTGGGCGGCCAGGAGGGTGAGGGCGTCCCCGTCGGGCAGGGCGCGGTCGGCGACCAGGCAGTCGTAGGTGTTGACCGCGAGCTTGAAGTCGGCGTCGGCGAGGTCGGTGGCGGAGTCGACGGCGAAGCCTGCCTCGCGCAGGCCGCGGATGATGACGGGGCCGAGTTCGGGGTCGTCCTCGAGGACAAGTACGCGCATGGCGGCCGAGCCTACTGCGTCGAAAACCACACGAACGCCGGGGTGGTCGGGATTCGGGCGTTATGCCCTGCCATCGGGCAGCCCTGTGGCGGTGAGAACCTCGCGTTCGTGGGGCTCACGGCCATGTCGCGGGCACTGGAGCCGCTCCTGATGCCGCCGCCGACCAAGCGGCGCGTGGAATTCGTGCAGTAGGCGCAGCAGGTGCCGCATCTGCCTCATGTTCGGCTCATGGACCGACCGGCAGTCTGTGGGGCATGGCAAAGATTCGTATGCGTAAGCGCGTCATCGGCGTGACCGCCGCCGGCGTGGCAGCCGCCGTTGTCGCCGTCTACTGTGTCCAGTCCGCGCAGGGCGCGGACTCCCTGACTGCGGGCGGGCCGCGGGCGGTGGTGCGCGTCGACCAGGTCGGCTACACACCCGACGAGGCCAAGCAGGCCTACCTGATGACCTCCGTCTCCGCGTCCAAGGCGTCCTTCCGGGTTCGCGACGCCTCCGGGAAGGAGGTCCTGAAGGGCAGGGTCGGATCGTCCACCGGCGGCTGGAACGGCACGTACAAGGCCGTCCACACCCTGGACCTGTCTCCGCTGACCGAACCCGGCGACTACCGGATCGAGGTGTCCGGGCCCGTCACCGCCGTCTCCCCGACGTTCCGCATCGCCGCGGCGGACGACCTCTTCGGCAAGCTCATCCAGGCCAACGTCCGCTTCTTCCAGGCCCAGCGCGACGGCGCCGACGTCATCCCCACGGAACTGCGCCGCAAGCCGTCCCACCTGGCGGACCGCCAGGCCACGGTCTACGACACCCCCGCCTACGCCGACGACGAGACGGTGCTGACCGCGCCCCTCCAGCGTGTCGCGGGCCCGATCGACGTCTCGGGCGGCTGGAACGATGCCGGCGACTTCCTCAAGTTCACCCACACCGCCTCCTACTCCACCGCGAGCCTCCTGCTCGCGCACCGCACGACCCCCGTCGGTGGGCCGGAGCTGGCCGCCGAGGCACGCCACGGGCTGGACTGGCTCGACAGGATGTGGGACGACGAGTCGCGCACCCTCTACGTGCAGGTCGGACTCGGCAAGGGCGACACCACCGACGGAAGCGGCAGGATCCGCTCCGACCACGACGTGTGGCGCCTGCCGGAGGCCGACGACGCCCTCGACGTGAAGCCCGGTGACCCCGACTACCTGATCAAGCACCGGCCGGTCTTCCGCGCGGCACCCCCCGGCAAGCCGATCAGCCCCAACCTCGCCGGGCGCGTCGCCGCCACCTTCGCCCTTGCCGCCCAGCTCGACGCCGCCGAGAACCCCGAACGGGCCCACGAGGAACTCGAGAAGGCCGCACACGTCTACGCCCTCGCGAACACCAATCCCGGCGACCAGCTGGTCACCGCCTTCCCCCACGGCTTCTACCCCGAGGCGTCCTGGCAGGACGACATGGAATTCGGCGCCGCCGAACTCGCCCTCGCCGCCAAGGCCCTTCGGGACAGGCGCGCAGCCGACTGGACCAGGCAGGCCGCACACTGGGCCGAGCAGTACATCGCCTCGGACAGCCTCGGCACCCTCGGGCTCGGCGACGTCAGCGCCCTCGCCCACGCCGACCTCGCCCGCCTGCTCGACGACGGCACCGGCCGCACCGAAGTGACACGCGAACAGCTCGCCGCCGACCTCAAGCGCCAGCTCGACGACGGCAGCGCCCGCGCGGCCCGCGACCCCTTCCGGGCCGGCGCCGTCTACACCGACTTCGACTCCGTGCCCCACACCTTCGGCCTCGCCGCCACCGCCCGGCTCTACCACCAGGTCACCGGAGACTCCCGCTACGGCACGTTCGCCACCCAGCAGCGCAACTGGGCCCTGGGCGCCAACGCGTGGGGTTCCTCCTTCGTCATCGGCGCCGGGACCACCTTCCCGCAGTGCCCCGAACACCAGGCCGCCAACCTCGCCGGCGACCTCAACGGGGACGGTGACATCCTCCTCGGCGGCGTCGTCAACGGCCCCAACGCGGCGGACAAGCTCAAGGACCTCAACTCCTTCCCCACCATGCGCACCTGCCCGACCAACCAGGGCAACCCCTTCGCCGCCTTCGACGGCCGCGGCGCCGGCTTCATGGACCACGTCGGCGCCTGGCAGAGCGTCGAATCCGCCGACGACTTCACCGCCACCGCCCTGCTCGCCTTCACCCTCGCCGCCGCACCACCCCAGACCGACAGCAAGCCCAACTGACGGCACGAAAGCCCCGACCGGCCCGTCACGCCACCGCACGGCGTCGCTCCAGGGCTGAGCACCGCCGAGCTGGCCAACCGGGTCTCCGTCTCGCTGGCCACGGCCTCCGAGTATGCGACCGGCCTGCGCGACGCCGGACTCATGACGAGCCGCCGCGAGCGCAACCGGGTACTGCACTACCCCACGGCCGCGGCCACCGTCCTGCTCGACGCTCCCCGCACCGTGCCGCCGCAGGAGGCGCCGGTGGGACTTCGGCCACGGCGCCGGGGCTGACCGCATCGTCGGCTGCCACTGCCGGGTCGGCTCCGCCCGGTACGGCGCCGGCTCTTCCGCAGGCGAAGGCCGACACCGGCATCCTGCTGTCCGAACGGTGCCGCCGTCCGCCGACGTCTTTGAGCAGCGGGAGATCCCGGATCCTGAGCGGGTACCGCTTCCCGGGCCGGTGAGTGCGCCGAACCGGTGAGTGCGCCGGGCCGGTACGCGTTTCCTGCCGTGTGGGCTGAACGCCCGGAGCCTCCACTGCGTACTGGAAGACGGGTCGCTCGCCAGGCCGCCACACCGGCGCCAGTGGCCCGCCGGAAGGAGCGTCGAAGATGCGACGTCTCGTCTGGGCAGCCGCCGTGCTGCCCGCGCTTGCCCTGGGAGCAGCGGCCTGCGGCAGCAGCGGCTCGAAGTCGGCACCGGCGCCGGCCACCTCCTCCCCGTCTGCGCCCTCCGCCCCGGCTCCCGGTTCCCAGCCGCCGAGCCAGGCCGGGGCAGCCGGGACCCTGGTCGCGGTCAACGGCTCCAACCTCGGCAGGATTCTGACCGACAGCCAGGGCCGCACGCTGTACCTCTTCGAGAAGGACAGCCCGGCGATGTCCGCATGCGATGGCGCGTGTGCGTCCGCCTGGCCACCGCTGGCGACCACCGGCACCCCGCAGGCCGGCGCCGGGGTCAGCGCAGCCGATCTGGGCACCATCACCCGCGCGGACCACAGCATGGAGGTCACCTACCACGGCCACCCCCTCTACTACTTCGCCGGGGATCACAAGCCCGGTGACACGAACGGCGAGGGCTCCACCGCGTTCGGTGCCGGCTGGTACGTGCTCAACCCCAGCGGCAACAAGATCGACAACGACTGAGGCAGCCGGACGGGGCTGTCGCGGTCGCAGAGACACCCTGGTGCCGCGAAACCCCTTGCGGGTCATGCTGCTCCCCCCGGGCCGAGGCTCGGAGGGAGGGATTCTACGCGTCGTGCGTCACTGCGTAACTTTTAAGATCCGTTCGGCGTGGGGACGCCGGCGGGCGGCGGCTCAGACGACCAGGACCCGGCGCCCCCTGGTGTGGCCGGCGCGACTGTCGGCGTGCGCTGCCGCAGCTTCGTCGAGCGGGTAGGACCTTTCGACCGGGATGTGGAGCCTGCCCCGGGAGATGAGGTCGACGGCCTCGGTGAGCGCGTCCGGCACGCTCCCGGCCACGCCGGAGAACCAGACGCCCAGCTGCGGCGCGCCGAGGTCGGCGATGGAGACGACCTTGCGCGGGTCCCCGGTGAGCTCGACGAGTTCGCGGATCACGCCCGAGCCGGCCAGGTCGAGGGCCGCGTCGACCCGGCCCAGGTGCCGCACCCGTTCGACCCATCCCTCGCCGTAGGTCGTGGCGAGGGCGCCCAGGCCGCGCAGGTAGTCCTGGTTCGCGGCCCCGGCCGTGCCGATCACCGTGATGCCGCGCTCGCGGGCGATCTGCAGCACCGCCGACCCGACGCCGCCGGACGCGCCGCTGACCAACAGCGTCTGCCCGGGCTGCACGCCGACCTCGCGGATGGTGCGCAGCGCGGTCTCCACCACGGACGGGTACCCGGCCGCCTCCTCGAAGGTCAGTCCCTCGGGCATGCGGGCCCAGGCCGACAGCACGGCGAACTCGGCGTACGTGTCGGTCCCTTCGCCGAAAGCGTGGTCGCCGATTTCGATCCCTTCGACCCCCTCGCCGACCTCGTCCACCACCCCTGCGGCGTCCAGCCCGACCCCGGCGGGCAGCTCGACCGGATGGGCTCCCAGGACCTGGCCCTCCCGGATCCTCCAGTCGACGGGGTTCACACCCGCCGCCCGTACGGCGATGCGTATCCGGCCGGGGCCCGCGTGGGGCTCCTCGGCCTCCAGCAGTTGCAGGACCTCGGGACCGCCGAACTCGGCGAAGCTCACTTTCCTCATACGACCGAACGTAACCCTAACGGTTAGTGTTTTGCAACGGTTAGGAATTCGTACCTGGTAGTGTCAGGGCATGACCGAGCCGCCCGGACGCCGCGAACGCAAGAAGGCCGCGACCCGTCAGAAGATCGCCGACACCGCGCTGCGGCTCTTCCTGGAGCGCGGGTACGACCCCGTGGGCATCCGTGACGTGGCGGCCGAGGCCGACGTGGCCGTCACCACGGTCTTCTCCCACTTCGCCTCGAAAGAGGCCCTGGTGTTCGAGCGCGACCAGGAGTTCGAGCAGTGCCTCACGCGTGCGGTCACCGACCGGCAACCGCACGAGCCGCTCATCCCCGCGCTGCACCGTGAGGTCCGGGCCCTGGTGCGGCACTGCACGGCGGAGGGCAGCGCCCCCGTCCGGCGCATGATCGAGGGGTCACCCGCCCTGCGGGAGTACGAGGAGTCGATGAGCCTGCGTCACGCGCAGGCGCTGGCAGCGGCTCTGGCCGCCGATCCCCGCCTGTCCCGGAGCGCGACGGCGTGCCGGGCGACCGCGCGGTTCGCCATCGACGCCTACGCGCTGGCCTGCCGGGCGGACGATCCCGGGGCCACGGTGGACGAGGTCTTCCGGATGATCGAGGCGGCCTGGGCCAAGCTGGTCTCCGGCACCGTCTCCACCAAGCCGATCGCCGACATGGAGGGCTTCGCC
>NZ_JBEYVJ010000317.1:0-8204 GCF_040643935.1 Kitasatospora sp. NPDC047058
CTTCTTCAATTCGCCTGGGTAGTTCGGTGGGGCCCTCCCCCGATGGGGGGGGGGGGGGCCCCCCCCCCGCGCGCCGCGGCCCCGGGTGGCGGGTGCGCGGCTCAGGCGGCGGGCGTCGCGGAGGCCGCGGGGTGCTCGATGTGCGCGCTCCAGCGGCCGAGCATCGACTGGTGCAGCTGGCTGGTGCCCTCGATGATCTCCATGACCTTGGCGTCACGGAACAGTCGGGCGACCGGGGCGTCGGGGCCGACGCCGTACGCGCCGAGGACCTGGACGGCGTCCGCGGCGATCCGGTTGGCGGTGGTGGACGCGAAGTACTTGGCCACCAGGGTCTGGTTGACGGCGTCGAGGCTCCCGGCCTCGGTGGCCGCCCCCGCCTCCCAGCACAGCAGCCGGGCCGCCCGGGAGCCGCTGACCATGTCGGCGAGCATCCGCTGCACCAGCTGGTGGTCGATGATCGGCCCACCGGACTGCACCCGCTGCGCGGCGTACCGGGACGCCGTGTCGAGGCACGCCTGCGCCAGGCCGACACAGCCCCAGGCCGTGCTGTAGCGGCCGATGTCCAGCGCCGTGGAGGCGACGAACGCGAGCCCGGAACCGGGCTGGCCCACCATCGAGCCGGCCGGCAGCCGACAGTCGTCGAAGGTGACCTCCGCGAGCGCGGAGCCGCGCAGCCCGAGCAGGCCCGACAGCGGCTCGACGCTCAGCCCGAGGGTGTCCCGCTCCACCAGGAACGCGGTGTGCCGCCCCTCGTACTGGGCGAAGACCAGGTAGAGGTCCGCGATCGCGGCGAAGCTGATCCACTTCTTGCCGCCGCTGAGGACGTAGCCGGTGCCGTCCGCGGTCGCCACCGTGCGGACGCTCTTGGCGTCGCTGCCGACCTCGGGCTCGGTCAGCGCGAAGGCGGCGACCGCCTCGCCGCTCGCGATCCGCCCCAGCCAGGCCTCCCGCTGCTCCGGAGTGCCCCACCGCCAGATGGAGTGCGACACCATGTCGGCGCAGGCGACGAAGTTGCGCACGTTCTGACAGGTGCGGCCCATCTCCTCGGCCATCAGGCCGTAGCTGAGCCGGTCCAGCGCCGAGCCGCCCCACTGCTCGGGCAGCAGCGAGGAGATCCAGCCCTCCTTGGCGAGGTCCTCGACCAGGCCGGCCGGTACGACCTGCTCCTCGTCGGCCGGGCGCGCCCGTGGTGCGAGCGCGGTGTCCGCGAACTCCCGGTACGCGCGCCACCGCTGCCGCTGCTCCTGGGTGAGCTGACTGATCATCTGGGGATACCTCACTCGTGTGGAAGGGCCGCCCGGCCCCGGGGAAGGTCGGGCCCGAGCCGGCGCGCGACCGCCGCCACCAGCTCCTCCTCCGCGTCGTGGAGGAAGAAGTGGTCGCCGGGGATGGCGTCGAGGTCGATCGACCCGTTGCCGTACGACGCCCAGCGGGCCATCTCGGCCTGCCCGACCTCCAGGTCGTCGGCTCCGTGGAAGGCCGAGACCGGACAGCCGAGCGGCTCGGCGGGGCGGGCGCGGTAGTGGTCCAGGATGGTGTAGTCCGCCCGGATCGTCGGGAGGTAGAGCTCCATGAGCTCCGCGTTCTCCAGCAGTTCCTCCGGGGTGCCGCGCAGTCGGCGCAGCCGCTCGACGAACTCGGTGTCCGTCAGGTCGTGGTTGGTCTCCGTCGGGGTCGCCTCGTGCGGCGCGGCGCACGCGGACACCAGCAGGCGGCGCGGGGCCGGCCGGCCCCGGGCGACCAGGTACCCGGCCAACTCGTAAGCGAGCAGGGCCCCGAAGCTGTGCCCGAAGACGGCGTACGGTCCGGCCGGGCCCCGCTCGACGGTGCCGGCGAGGTCGGCGAGCAGGGGTTCCAGTCGCGGGATCGCCGGTTCGGTCCAGCGGGCCCCGCGGCCGGGCAGCTCCAGCGGCACGAGCGTGACCGCGGCGGGCAGCCGCTCCCGCCAGGGCTCGTAGAGGCGGGCGGAGGCGCCCGCGTAGGCGAGGCAGTAGAGCGTGAGCGCCTCCGCCGGCGCCTGCGGCGCGGCGGGGTCCGCCCCCGGCCGGGAGGCGTCGAGGCCGAGCAGTCCGGCGACGGTGGCGTTCTCGTGCACCTGCTTGAGCGTCACCCGGTGACCGAGCTCCTCGCCGAGCCGCCGCTGGAACGCGACCGCCAGGATCGAGTTGCCGCCCGCATCGAAGAAGTTCTCGTCCTCCGAGGCCGGTTCGGCCTCCAGGACCGCGCGCCAGGCCCGCAGGACGGCCTCGCGGCGGGCGTCCGCCGAGGTGGTCACGGTGCGCCACCCCCCGTCGCACCACCGGCCAGCGCGGTGCGGTCGACCTTCCCCGAGGTGTTGCGGGGCAGCGCGGGCACCAGGTGGATCCGGCCGGGGCAGTACGGGGCGGGCAGCCGGCCGCGGATCCAGGCGGCCAGTTCGGGGGCCGTCACCTCCGCGGCGGGCACCACGTGGGCGGCGATGAAGGCCCGCTCGGGGCGGTCCGCGTGCTGAACCACCGCGACCGCCTCGGAGACGGCCGGGTGCTCCTCCAGCACCGACTCCACCTCGCCGAGCTCGATCCGGTGCCCGCGCAGCTTCACCTGCCAGTCGACGCGCCCCAGGTACTCCAGGGCGCCGCCGGGCGCCGTCCGGCCGCGGTCGCCGGTCCGGTAGGTCCGGGCGCGGCCGGCCGGGGTGTCCAGCACCGGGAAGCGCTCGGCCGTGACATCCTCCTGGCCAAGGTACCCCTCGGCCAGCCCCTCGCCGTGGAGCACGATCTCGCCGTCGTCCAGGAACCAGCCACTGCCGGGCAGCGGTTCGCCGAGCGAGACGGCGGCCGGGTCGTCGACGCGGGCGGCGCCGGCCCAGATCGTCGCCTCGGTCGGTCCGTAGAGGTTCCACAGCTCCTTGTGCCGGGCCAGCAGGGCGGTGGCCAGGGCCGGGGTGAGGGCCTCGCCGCCGCACCAGACGCGGGCCGCGTGCCCGGCCGACCGCTCCCCCGCCGCCAGCAGCAGGCGCCAGAAGCTGGGCGTCGCCTGGATCACGTCGGGCCGGTGGCGCTCGACGAACTCCTCGAAGAGGTCCGGGTCCGCGCGGACCTCGCCGGGGACGGCGACGAAGCGCGCGCCAACGGTCAGCGGGACGAGCAGCTCCGCGAGCGAGATGTCGAAGGACAGCGCGGTCATGGCGAGCACGCTCTCCCCCTCGCCCATCCCCGGGACGTTCGCCAGCGCGCGGATCCGCGCGGCGAGCGCCTCGTGTCCGACGACGACCCCCTTGGGCCGGCCGGTCGAGCCCGAGGTGAACATCACGTACGCCGCCCGGTGGAGGTCGATGCCCCCGGCGTCCGGCGCCCCGGCGCCGGCCGGGCTCCCGACGGTGAACACCGCCTCCTGCGCCGACCTCAGCACTGCCGCCGGGCGGGCGTCCGCCAGGATCCGGTCGCGGTGACCCGGCGGGCTGTCGGGGTTCATCGGCACCAGGGCGCGGCCGGCCCGGGCCCCGGCCAGCACGGCGATCGCCCCGCTCACCGGGCTGGTGGTCTCCAGCGCGACCAGCGATCCGCCGGGGGCGGCCTCCCGCAGGGTCGCGGCGAGGGCTTCGGCGTGCTCCAGCAGGCCGCGGTAGGTGTAGCTCCGCTCGCCGACGGCGGCCGTCGCGTGCGGTGCGCGGGCTGCCTGCGCCGCCACCTGGTCCCACACTGTCGTCATCGCGTCACTCCGCCTCGTTCGGGAGCAGTTCGGTGACCCGCGCGACGAACTCGGAGAACACCGCGCTGGTGAACATCACGTCGAACGGCATGGCGATGCCGAACTGCTTGCGCGTGGCGGCGAGCACCCGGGCGGCCTTGAGCGACTGGCCGCCGATGTCGAAGAAGTTGTCGCCGGGCGCGGGGACGCGCCCGAGCACCTCGGCCCAGATCGCGGACACCCGGGCGACCACCGGGTCCCCGTCGGCCGCAGTGGCGGCGCCGGTGGCGCCGTCGGCCGGGGCGGCCGCGGGCTCCCCGGCCCGTGCGCCCAGCGCGGCCCGGTCGATCTTTCCGCTGGTGTTCAGGGGCAGCGCGTCCACCCGCCGCAGCTCGGCCGGGACCATGTAGCCGGGCAGGACGCCGGCGAGTTCGGCGCGCAGCGCGGCCTCCCCGGCCGCGCCCGCGTAGAAGCCCACCAGTTCCGTGCCGTCGGCCGTGTCCCGGGCGACCACCGCCACCTGGTCGACCCCGTCGACCCGCAGGGCCGCGCGCTCGATCTCGGTGGCTTCGACCCGGTGGCCGCGCACCGCGATCTGGAGGTCTCGGCGGCCGACGAACTCCAGCGAGCCGTCCGGCGTCCACCGGCAGAGGTCCCCGGAGGAGTACCAGCGGCCGCCGTCCGGGCGGGGCCCGAACAGCTTGTCGGTGAGCGGCTGGTCACGCAGGTAGCCGGTGGCCAGGATCCGTCCGCCGATCAGGAGTTCGCCGACGGTGTCCGGCTCGGTGACGGGCGTGCCGTCGGCGGCGACCACGAGCACCTCGGCGCCCTGGATCGGACGCCCGATGACCGGGGTGCTCCGCTCGGCGGCCGCGCGCAGGTCGCCGCTGGCCGTGGTCACGACCGTGGCCTCGGTGGGGCCGTAGTGGTTGAACACGCCGGCCGGGAAGTCCGGGCGCGGGTGGATCCGCAGCTTGTCGCCGCCGGTGGTCATGACCTTCAACGTCGCGGGGACGTCGGCCAGTTCGAGGAACCGCTCGGCCAGCGGGGTGCTCAGGAAGCACTGCTCGACCTCCCAGGCGGCGAGCGCGTCGCGCACCCCCTGCACGTCGCCCGGGGCCAGCCCCCGGGGCACCACGAGGGTGGCGCCGTTCGCCAGCGTCGCCCAGGTCTCCCACACCGAGGCGTCGAAGGCGGGCCCGGCGAAGGTGGCGACCCGGACGCCGGGGCCGGTCCGGTAGGTCCGGGCGTGCCAGTCGACGAGGTTCGCCAGGCTCGGGTGGGCCACCTCGATGCCCTTCGGCGTGCCGGTCGAGCCGGAGGTGTAGACGACGTACGCCGCCTCGGGGCCGAGCCGGTCCGCCGCGGCCGTCGCGCCGGCCGGGGTGGTCAGCGCGACGCCGCCGGGCGCCGACGCGTCATGGGAGAGCAGGGCGAGCGGCCGTGCGTCGGACAGGATCGCCGTGCGCCGGGCCTCGGGGGTGGTGCCGTCCAGCGGCAGGTAGGCGCCGCCTGCCCGCCAGACCGCGAGCTGGGCCACCACCGCCTCGGCCCCGCGCGGGAACAGCGTCGCGACCAGGGCCCCGGGGCGGTGCCCCGGGAGGCCGGCCAGCCGGTCAGCCAGTTTGCCTGCGCTGTACCACAGTTGATGGTACGTCAGCTGGCCGGACACCGCGCCGGCCTCCACGGCGAGCACGGCCACCGCGTCGGGGGCCTCGGCCGCCCGTTCCCGTACCAGCTGCGGCACGGTGCTCTGCGCGGTCATGTCGATCATTGCCTCTCCTGTGTCACGGATCGCGGGGGCGTCCGGTGCGGGTGGCGGTCAGCGCCGACGGCGCAGCCCCAGGTGTTCGAGCACGGTGACCCCGTGGCGCGGCCGCAGGACCGGGGGGCCGACGGGCTCCGCGTCGCCGAACCGCTCGGCGAGCCGGGTCAGGGCGGTCGTGGCCTCCAGCCGGGCGAGGCCGGAGCCCAGGCAGTAGTGGGCGCCGTAGCCGAAGGACAGGTGGCGGGAGGTACGGCGGTCCGTGTCGAAGGCATCCGGGTCCGGGACGGTCCGCCCGTCGCGGTTCGCCACCCCGAGCATGAGCAGCACCAGCTCCCCCGGCTCGATCACGTGGCCGGCCACCTCGACCGGGGCGACGGCGATGCGCGCCACCTGCTGCACCGAGGTGTCGAAGCGCAGCAGCTCCTCCACGACCGGTGCGAGGTCCTCAGGCAGCCCCCGTCCCCACCTCCCGGTGTGCAGGAGCGTGCGGACGGCCTTGCCGATGAACGTCGAGGTGGTGTCGAAGCCGGCGAAGACCAGCAGGCTCGCCGTCGGCGCGATGTCCTCCTCTGCGATCCGTCCCTCCCCCGCCGCCTCGGCCAGCGCCCGGAGGACGCTGTCCTCGGGAAGCGGTGTGCAGCGCGCCAGCGCGACCACGTCCTCGATCTCGCGCAGCGCCGCGGTGCCCCGCTCGACGACCTCCGGCAAGTAGTCGGCGACCAGGAGGGAGGCGATGTCCCGTCCCCAGCCCGCCATCCGCGGGGCCACGGACCGGGGCAGCCCGAGCAGCCGGCACACCACCCGGCTCGCCAGTGGCACCGCCAGGTCCTGCATCACGTCGATCTCGTCGGCGACGGCCGCCAGCAGCTCGTCGACGGTCTCCTCGACGAACGGCCGCAGCCGGGCCACCCGGGCCGCGGTGAGCAGCGGCGCCACCAGGCCGCGCAGCACCTGGTGGCGGGGCTCGTCGTTGAACATGAACCAGCGCCGGACGGTGTCGGCGGTGCGCATCGCGCCGTCGCTGCCCGGCTGCCCGTCGTGCAACCGCGTGGTGCCCCGGACCGGCCACTCCGCGGAGAGGGCGCCGCCGCGCAGGAGTTCGGTCACCTCGTCGAAGCCGGTGACGATCCACACGCCCAGGTCGTCGTCCCGCCGGACGGCGGCGGTGTCGCGAAGGGCGATGTAGTCCATGCACGGGTCCACGGGCAGGGCCCCCGGACCGTGTCCGTACGGGCACAGGTCATCCATGGTCCTCCCCCTCCCCGCCGCCCCCGGGTCCGAGGGCGTCCGCGAGCGCGGCGGCCGCCGCGGGATCGGTGAACAGCCCGGTCGGCCCCGCCGGGAAGCGGCGCACCAGGGTCGCCGGGTCGGGCTCCCAGCTGCCGTCGGCGCTGAGCAGCACGAGGTCCGGCCGGTGGCGCAGGCTGCCGCGGTGGGCGCCGGCCGCCAGGGTGTAGCTCATCCAGACCCGCTGGTTCTCACTGAGCGCCCCGGCGATGTCGTCCGGCAGGTCGGGGGCGCAGCGGTCGACGAGGGTGCGCAGGAGGTCGGCGGAGAGCGCGAACGCCTCGGCCGGCCCGGCGGCGCGGATGTCCGGGACGTCGGCGGACCGCAGCTCCTCGTCCAGGCCCCGGGCGAGTTCGACCAGCAGCTCCTGGGCCTCCCCCGCGGTGGGCACGGACGGGTCGATCAGCACCAGGCGGGTCCCCGCGCCCAGCAGCCGGGCGAGCTCGGCCGCCACAGCGGCGCCGGAGCAGTACCCCAGCACCACCGTGGGGCCGTCGCTTCCTCCCAGCCAGCGCGCCCAGTGGTCGGCCTGCTCGGCCGGCGAGCGCAGGCCGTCCCGGATGTCCGGGTGGGCGAGCAGGTCGATCCGGTCGTACTGCTGCCGCCAGGGCGGCGGCAGCAGGGTGGCGAACGAGCGGGGCGGGACCTCCCGGCCGAACTCGACTCCCACCACCCGCTGCGGCTGCGCGGACATGGCGATCCCTTCTGTGGACGTACGGGGTTGAGATGACACGGCGTCAGTCGCCCGGCAGGACGGGGAGGACGACCCGCGACGGATGGCGCGGCCCCCGGTGGAGCGTGACGACCGGGGCCGGCGTGTGCTCCTCCACGCTCGCGTTGTCCCGGTCGCAGCAGGTGATGCTGATCCTCAGCCGCCGGCCCGCGGCGAAGCTGTACGAGGTCGGGTGGAGGTCCAGGACCAGTTCGACCGGCTCGTCCGGCAGCGGCTCGACCGCGTCGGCCGTCCCCGCGTGGTGCGGCAGGCCGGCGCCGTCCCAGGGGGCGGCGGTACGGCGGCGGTGCGAGGCCCGCAGGACGCCCTCGGTGACGTAGTGCGGGGTGCCGTCCGCGTCGACGTCGCTCAGGTAGACGAAGAAGGCCCCGTCGGGGTGGGTGGACGTCACCCACAGGTGGACCAGCGGGTGGCCGGTGACCTCCAGGTCCTGCGGCAGGGGTTCGGAGGTGTAGGTCAGCGCCCTGCGGTCGTTGGCGGCGAGGTCGTAGTGGAAGCCGCCGGCGTACCCGTCGGCCCAGCGGCTCGTCCGGCCGGAGGTGGCCGAGTAGTCGACCGGGTAGGCGTCGGCTCCCGCGGCCGTCCTCCCGTCCGGGCCCGGCGGCCGGTGCAGCGCCCCGTCGTTGACCGAGGCGGCGGCGCCCGTGCGGCCCGTCCCTCGTTCAGCAGCTTCACCTCGTCGTCCACCAGCACCTGCAGCGAGCCGCCGATGACGAAGAACAGCTCCGAGGCCCGGGTGTGGAAGTG
>NZ_JBEYVJ010000318.1:0-8190 GCF_040643935.1 Kitasatospora sp. NPDC047058
GCGGCCGGAGCAGTCGCGGCAGCGCGGACCGTGCTCGATCTCTTCGCGCGCTTCCTCGACGGGCGCGTGCTCGTACAGGCGCCACGCCTTCACGAGGCAGACACCCGCGCCGACCAGGCAGGCGAGGTGGAAGGCGTCCATGAACGAGGTCTGGACGGCGGCCAGCAGATCGCCGCGCCCGAGGCCCGTCGCGGTGCCGAGCGCGGAGGCGACCGAACCCTCGGCGGCGTCCGCGGTGCGCGGCGGCAGGCCCGCGAACGGGCTGCCGGCGAGCCGGGCCGCGTAGAGGGAGGTGAAGACGGAGCCCAGGACGGCGACGCCGAGCGTGCCGCCCGCCTCACGGGTGGCGTCGTTGACCGCCGAGCCGACACCCGCCTTGGCCGGGGGCAGCACGCTCAGGATCGACTCGGTGGCGGGGGCGGTGGTGAGCCCCAGGCCGAGGCCCAGCAGCACCATCTGGCCGACGACCTGCTGGTACGGCGCGAAGGCGGACGAGGCGGAGATCCACGCGAACGAGGTGCCGAGCAGCACGAGGCCGGTGCTGACCACGGCCCGGGTGCCCGTCCGGGCCGCCAGCGCGACACCGCCGAGCGAGCCGAGCGCGATGGTCAGCGCCACCGGCAGGACGCGCACACCCGTGGAGAGCGTGCCGTAGCCGCGGATGAACTGGAAGTACTGGGTCACCAGGAAGATGAAGCCGAACAGGGCGAAGAAGGCGACGGTGACCGATCCGCTGGCGGCCGAGAACGCCGGCGTGCGGAAGAGCGTGACGTCGATCATCGGATGGTCCCGGCGCCGCTCGACGAGGACGAACGCGGTGGTGAGCGCGACGGCGGCGGCGAAGCCCGCGACCGTGGCGGGGGCGCCCCAGCCGCGGTGGGGGGCCTCGATGATCGTGTACACCAGGACGCCGACGGCCGCCGAGGAGGTGGCCAGCCCGGGCAGGTCCAGGCGCGCCGAGGCGGGGCTGCTCGACTCCGGCACCCAGGCCCAGGCCGCGACCAGGGCGACCAGGGTCACCGGGACGAGGGCCAGGAAGACCGAGGGCCAGCCGAAGTGTGCCAGCAGCAGGCCGCCGGCCACCGGTCCCACCGCGACGCCCAGGCCGGTGACCGCACCCCACACCCCGATCGCCTTCGCGCGGGACCGGCGGTCGGGGAAGGTGTTGCTGATGACCGAGAGGGTGGTCGGGAAGATGGCCGCCGCGCACGCGCCCATCGCGAAGCGCACGGCCACCAGCGCGCCGGGCGATCCGACCGCGCTGCCCACCGCGCTGGTGACGGCGAAGCCGGCGAGCCCGGACAGCAGGGCGGGCCGGCGGCCGAACCGGTCGCCGAGCGAGCCCGCCGTCAGTACCAGCGCGGCGAAGGCCAGGTTGTAGCCGTCGACGACCCACTGCAGGTCACGGGTGGTGGCGTCGAGCTGCCGGCTCAGCTCCGGCAGTGCGACGTTGACGATCGTGGTGTCCAGATTGATCGCGAACGCGGCCAGGCAGACCGTGGCCAGCACGAGAAGGCGTCGGTGAGGGGTGAGGGCGGTCATGGCACACTCCATCCGCCAGAGATGTTGACAGCGGTAACATGCTCTGATTGACACGTTTCCACCGGAAAGTGGACACTGTCAACGTGTGGCGCGAAATGGGGTGAAACCTTGGAGAATCGGACATACCATCACGGCAACCTCCGCGAGGCCCTGGTCACCGCCGGCGTCGCCCTCGCCCGTGCGGGCGGACCCGAGGCCGTCGTCCTGCGCGCGGCCGGACGTGAGGCCGGCGTCTCCCACAACGCCGCCTACCGCCACTTCGCCAGCCACGAGGACCTCCTCGCCGCCGTGGCCGCCCGCTGCATGGACCGACTCGGCCTGCTCATGATCCGGCGCACCGCCGAGGTCGCCCCCGCCGAACCCGGGCCCCTCGCCTGGGCGCGGCTCGAAGCCGTCGGCCGTGCCTACATCGACTTCGCCCTCACCGAACACGGCTGGTTCCGCACCGCCTTCTGCGGCGCGACCCCCGACCCCGGCCGCCACCCCGCGGTGCGCCCCGAACCCGGCACCGATCCCTACCTGCTGCTCGCCGCCCGCCTCGACGAACTCGTCGACGCCGGCGCCCTCCCGTCCGAGCGGCGCCCCGGCGCGGAGTACGGCGCCTGGTCCGCCGTCCACGGACTCGCCCACCTGCTCACCGACGGCCCGCTGCACGACCTGCCGCCCGACGGGATCCGGCACGCCGTCGACACCGTGCTGGCCACCGTCGCCCGCGGCCTGTGACCGGGCATGCGGGACCGGCCCGCGGACCGGTCTCCCGGGTGTCCCGCGGGCCGGCGGCCGGGCGCAGACCCCACCCCGACGGACCCTCGGCTACCCGGGTCCGTCCCGGAGTGGGACCGGCAATCCGGCACTCAGGCCGCGAAGTTGATGAGCGCCATCAGCGCCGCGTGGACCTCCCGTTCGATCTTGGCGTAGTGACCGGGCGGGTTGCCGTAGTCGGGGTGGAAGCCGGACTCCTCCTCGTGCCCGGTCTCGATGGTGAAGGCGAAGACCGGCGCCCTGGTCGGGTCGTCGAACTGCCGCCGGAAGGCGTAGTCGTCGGTGGTGCCGGTGACCGGGCCGCCCAGCGGGTGGTACAGCGAGGCGCTCTGGCCGACGTCGTAGGTGGAGTGGGTGCGCCGCGGGCTCGCGCTGCCGGTGGCCGGGTCCACCCCGGCGCTGCGCAGGATGGCGTCCCGCATCTCACCGGCGATGGTGCCGAGCGTCTTGCGGACGAAGGCCGGCGGCGCGTTGGTGACGAACTCCCGGTAGTTGGGGCGGTCCGGCGGCAGGCCCGGGCTGCCCGGGCGGAGGCCGTCCCGCTTGCCCGTCCAGGCGGGCGAGGAGAAGTTCATCGACGGGTCGCTGCCGTTGTCCTCGATGCCCCAGCAGAGCAGGACCTTGCGGCCGAACTGGTGGACGTCGACGAAGTACGTGGCCCTGGTGTCGTCGATGAGCCACTGCACGTTCGCGGTCTCCGGTTCGGAGGCCGCGGACGGCCCGCGGTAGGTCTCGTCCTTGCTGTCCGTGGAGGCGGGGCCGTCCCGGTAGAAGGACAGGTACACCGCCATGTCGTAGTAGTCCTCGAACTTCCAGGCGATGTCGTGGTTGCGGTTGATGTCCACCCCGACCTTGGCCGGGTTGGGGTGGGGCCGCCGGTTCTTGCGCCACCCGGCACCGATCGGGTCGGACGGCGGGTTCAGCTGGTCGAACAGCCGGCCGTCGGGGTTGATCAGCGGCGCGACGTACAGGTCGACGTCGTTCAGGGCCCGCTCCACCTGTTCGACGGGGATGGTGAACTGCGGGTACTCCACCGAGGGCCCGGCCGGGAGCGGCCGGCAGGACATCGCGGGGAAGACGATGTCGGCGCCGGTGGTGCGGCTCACCAGGATGTTCTGTGCGAAGTGGACCAGCGCGTCCGGCGGCGCGGACTCGCGCGCGTGGACACCGCCGGTCAGCACCACGGCCGGACGGCCGTTCTGCGGTGCGTTCGCGATGCGGACGAAGTGGATCTCCCGGTTCTCGACGCTGGCGTTGGGGAACTCACCGAGCGTGCACAGGCTGGGGAAGGTGGCCGCGAGGTCGGCGAGCGCCGCCTCGATCTGGGCGGGGGTCTGCGGCACCGTCGGCGTGGTGTAGGGCGGGGGCATCGTTCACACCTCCCCGCGCTCGGCGTATCCGCGGCCGATCTCGGCCGACACCCGGGCGTGGTGCTCGGCGGCGCCCTCCGAGGAGAGCAGCACCGTCACCTCGGCCCCCTGCGCGACCGCCGCGTCGACCGCCTGGTCGGACGCGTACGCCGCGACCTTGTACCGGTAGTCCGTACGGGCCTCCAGGCTCGAACGCACCAGGTGGAGCTCCGGGATGTCCTGCACGGCACGCAGGACGTCCTCGGAGCCTTCGATCTGAACCAGGCTCACGGTACTCACCACCTCGCCGGTGGCCCCGCTCGACGGCTGCGGTGCGTGAGCGCGGGACCGGGCCTGTCCGCCGTCCGACGGCGCTCCTGGCCCGGCCGACCGGAACCCGGGCACACAGCGTCACTGCTGGTCCGCACCGGTCCGTGTGACAGACGGTGACAAAAGCCGGGCACCAAAGCCGGGTTTCCCGCCGTCGGGTGCGGGGAACCCACGCACGCTTTCAGCCTGGCACACCGGGCCCCGGACGTAAACCGCGGTCCGCCGCCAACGGGCCGCGGCCGGCGTCCAGTTCGGCGGCCCGCCCGGCCGGCCGGGGGAGAGGAACCGGAGGAAAGGGAAGAGGCGAGGAACACCATTCCTCGCCACTCTCACCGTACAACGCACCGGGGGGCTTGCGGCAAGGCCCCGGTCATGCCGCACAATCGGCGGTCCGAAAGCCCTGACCTGCGGAAACGGGAGACATGAGATGCGCGTGTTGTTGACGACGTGGGGTTCGCGCGGAGACGTCGAACCGCTGGCCGCACTGGCGCTGGGACTACAGGAACTCGGCGCGCAGGTGCGGGTGTGCGCCCCGCCGGACGAGGAGTTCGCGCTGCTGCTGGAGCGGGTCGGCGTGCCGCTGGTGCCGCTCGGCCCGACGGTGCGCTCGGTGGTCGCCGGCCCGAAGCCGCCGACGGCGCAGGACGCGTTCCGGCTCGCCCCCGAACTGGTCGCCGCGCGGTTCGACACGCTGACCGCGGCGGCGGCCGAGGGGTGCGACGCCCTGCTGGCGACCGGCCTGATGCCGGCCGGCGCCCGCGACGTGGCCGAGAAGCTGGGCATCCCCTACGTGCTCGCGTGCTTCCACACCCTCGGGCTGCCGTCACGGCACTTCCGTCCCGGGGCGCGCCCGGGCACGCCGTCCCCGGCGGACGAGACCGACCACCGGGTGCTGTGGGAGCAGGACGCCCAGCGGGTGAATGCGCTGTACGGCGAGGCGCTCAACAGCCGTCGGGCGGCGATCGGCCTGCCGCCGGTGGACAACGTCCGCGACCACGTGCTCACCGCCCGGCCGTGGCTGGCGGCGGATCCGGTGCTCTGTCCGGCGCAGGGCATGACGGACCTCGACGTCGTGCAGACCGGGGCCTGGATCCTGCCCGACGACCGTCCGCTCCCGGAGGACCTGGAGGCCTTCCTGGCCGCCGGCGAACCACCGGTCTACGTGGGCTTCGGCAGCATGGCCGCACACGCCCCCGAGGGCATCGCCCGGGTGGCCGTGGAAGCGGGCCGCGCCCACGGGCGGCGCGTCCTCCTGGCCCGCGGCTGGGCCGGCCTGGCCCCGGTCGACGACGCCGACGACTGCTTCGTCGTCGGCGAGGTCAACCAGCAGGCGCTGTTCCCCCGGGTGGCCGCCGTCGTGCACCACGGCGGCGCGGGCACCACGACGACGGCGGCCCGGGCCGGCACACCCCAGGTGGTGGTCCCGCGGATCGCGGACCAGCCGTACTGGGCGGCCCGGGTGGCCGGGCTGGGCATCGGCGCGGCCCACCACGACCCGGTGCCGACCGCCGGCTCCCTGTCCGCCGCGCTCGCCACGGCCCTGACGCCCGGGACCCTCGCCCGGGCGCGGGCCGTGGCCGGCACGATCCGCACCGACGGGGCGGCGGTGGCCGCGCAGCTGCTGTTCGACCTGGCCGGCCGGGACCGGCCGTCCGCCTGAGGCCCGTTCCGGGTCAGCCGGCCGGCCTCCCGGCGGTGTGCCACGGCACGAAGGCGTTGGTCAGGCCCGCGAGGGCCGTCCGCAGCTCCGGGTGGTGCCGCAGCAGCACGGTGACCATGGTGTTGTCGTCGATCCAGGCCAGGCCGGCCCTGGAGTACACCTCGGGGGTGTAGTACTCGGTGAAGAAGCGGTCGCTGTTGAGCCGCCGGGACGCCATCAGGACGAAGATGCGGAACGCCGTGTCGCTGAAGGCGAAGCCGGCGGGCAGCTTCTCCGCGTACATCCCGACCGTCAGGTCGACCTTCTCGATGTCGCCCTCGTAGAGCCGCGCGATCTCCTCGGCCCACTCCGGGTTGTCCGTCAGCTCGTGGAAGCCCTGCGCGGGCCTGAGCCGCAGCAGCCGCCGGAACTCGTTGTACCGGGGGACGCCCAGCTCCCTGCTGCGCAGGATGTCGGTGGCGGCGAGGTCCTGGAGGTTCCCGTCCGGACGCCGGTACTCCTGGAGGAACCTCGGGAAGTTGTGCAGCGTGACCAGGCCCGGCGGGAGGGTGCCGAAGCTGTACAGCAGGTCGGCCGTCCGCAGCGTCCCGAGGACCTTCAGCGCGTCGGGCCCCGAGATGTCGCGGAAGGTGCACTGCCGCAGGGCGGCGTCGTCCTCGGCGGAGCGCAGGGACCACTCGTCGCGGACGAGCGGGTGCATGCGGTAGACGGCCACGAACTCCTCGGTGAGGGAGTACGGAACGCCGTAGTGGTCGGTTTCGCCGCCGGGGATGCCGCTGACGACCTCGCTGTCGCTGACCCGGCCGAACAGCCGGTGCACGCGTTCGCCCGCGACGCCCCACCAGTTGGCCCGCAGGGCGGCGACGGTGGTGGGGTGGCTGATCACGGCCGGCGTCCACTCCACGGTGTGGATCTTGGCGAGGAGCGCGGCGTTGACGAGCCTGGCCCGCTGGAACAGCTCCTCGTCGTCCCAGGACGGGTAGGCGCCGTGCAGGTGGTCGCAGATCGCGTTGTGCTCCCGGACGAAGAGGTCCTGCATCATCGCCAGGCCCAGCCAGAAGCCGGGGAGACGGGAAGGGTCACGGGCGGGGTCCGAGGCGAACGGGGTCTGCCCGTTGTCCCACCGGTGGAGCCGGCCCAGCTCGCCGGTGCGCAGCAGGCGCTGCTCGGCCGCGTCCGTCCCGTAGAGCTGGGAGGCGTCCCACCAGTGGGAGGAGACGTTGACGCGGGTGTCGGGGGTCCCGGCGGGCGCGTGCGGGTCCCGGGTCGGGTCGTCCGGGGTCCGCATGATCCGCATCGGCCGCTCGGGCCACGGGTCGTCGTCCAGGAGCGGCACCTCCCAGGGGCGGTCGGTGGGGCTGGTGCCGTGGCTGAACCAGTCGCGGATCATGAACTGCAGCCAGGCGGCGACCAGGGAGTTGACCGACTCGGCGGCGACCAGCTCGTGCCGGGTGAGCAGGGCGCGGCTGACCTCGCGGGGGTTCGGCCGGGACAGGACGGACTCGGGCGTGGCCGGGGCGATCCGGTCGAGCGGGATGTTGCGGCCGAAGCGGGTGCCCGCCATGCCCATCCGCGGCTCGCCGAGGTCGTTGTGGCTCCCGTCGGAGCTCCGGTTGACCTTGTGCCGCGCGGACGCGGGTTCCGGGGCGGGCGGATCGACGGTGGGGAGCCCGCCGGTGTCGTGGAGGTTCTGCTGCCGCAGTCTGACCCGCAGTCCGAGGAGGGTCAGCAGCCCCGGGACGACCGGCAGCTTGTCCCAGCCGACGCGGCGGTCGACGTACTCGGACGCGCTGGTGACGATCCGCCAGGGGAGGGAGGTGCGGTAGCCGCTGCCGGTGCGGGCCGGGGCGGGGCGGCGCGAGTCGCGGGGCGTGGCCATGATGACTCCCCGTAGGTGTGGTGACGGGCTGTGATGCTGAGGGCGGGGGCGCCGGGAACCAGCGCGGGCTCCTTGAAAAGGGCGATTCCTCTGTGGACGTCCGATTTCCACGATAGGAGGGTCGCCGGGCACCCGCGCGCCGGGCCCGGGCCGCGGGGCTCAGACGCCCTCCGGCAGGTGGGGCAGCAGGGATTCGGGGCGGATCGGGAGGTCGCGCACCCGGATCCCGGTGGCGTGGTGGACGGCGTTGGCGACGGCCGCGGCGGTGCCGACGATGCCGAGCTCGCCGATGCCCTTGGCGCCCATGGGGTTGAGGTGAGGGTCCTCCTCGTCGATCCAGTGGGCCTCCACGGAGGGGACGTCGGCGTTCACCGCGACGTGGTAGGAGGCCAGGTCGTGTTCGGCGTGGTCGCCGAAGCGCGGGTCCATCGTGCTGTGTTCGAGCAGGGCCATGGAGACGCCCATGACCATGCCGCCGACGAGCTGGGAGCGGGCGGTGCGGGCGTTGAGGATGCGTCCGGCGGCGAAGACGCCGAGCAGGCGGCGCACCCGCACCTCCGCGGTGTCGGCGTCCACCGCCACCAGGGCGAACTGGGCGCCGAAGGCGTGCCGGGCGTACTCCCGCCCGGCCCGGACGGCCTCGGTGGTGTCCGCGTGGCAGCGCAGGC
>NZ_JBEYVJ010000319.1:0-8179 GCF_040643935.1 Kitasatospora sp. NPDC047058
GGTCGCGGACGTGGACTGGGCGCGGTTCGCCCCGCCGTTCACGCTGCGCCGGCCCAGCCCGCTGATCGAGGGCCTGCCGGAGGTCGTCGCGGCGCTCGCCGGCGGCGCGTCCGACTCCGCCGCCGACCCGGACGCGGGCACGTCCCTGAAGCAGCAACTGGCGGGCCTGTCGCGGGCCGAGCAGAACCGGACGCTGGTCAAGCTGGTCCAGGCGCAGGCGGCCGCGGTGCTCGACTACGCGTCGGCCGAGGCCGTCGAGGCCACCCGGGCCTTCAGCGACCTGGGCTTCGACTCGCTGACCTCGGTCGAGCTGCGCAACCGGCTCAGCGCCGCCACCGGCCTGCAGCTGCCGGCCACGCTGCTGTTCGACTGCCCCACCCCGGTGGTGCTGGCCGAGTACCTCTGGAACGAGGAGTTCCAGGACGGCTCCGGCCCGGTGTCCCTGGTGGAGGAGGTCGACCGGCTCGGGTCGCTGCTGACCGGGGTGGCGCCGGACGAGAAGACGCATCAAATGATCACCGATCGCCTGCAGGGGCTCCTTTCCCAGTGGATGGAGGCCGGCGCCCCGACGGAAACCCAGGCGGTCGCGGAGAAGATCGGGTCCGCAACGGACGACGAGATATTCGAGTTCATCCACAAGGAACTCGGCAGGTAAGTGGTTGTCCGTGCTTGCGGATAGCAGGCTTGCTTTTCACGAACTGGAATGGTGAGATCCGATGGCGAACGAAGAGACTCTCCGCGACTACCTCAAATGGGTGACGACCGACCTCTACAACACGCGTCAGCGTCTGCGTGAGGTGGAGGAGCGCAGCCACGAGCCGATTGCGATCGTCGGCATCGGCTGCCGTTACCCCGGCGGCATCCAGGCTCCGGAGGATTTCTGGAATCTGCTGGCCAACGGGCGCGACGGGGTCGCCGGAATTCCGACCGACCGCGGCTGGGACATCGAGGAACTCTACGCGGATGACCCGGACGGCATTTCGCAGGTGCGCGAGGCCGGATTCATCGCGGACGCCAGCGGATTCGACGCCGGATTCTTCGGCGTCAGCCCGCGCGAAGCGGTGGCGATGGACCCGCAGCAGCGCGTGCTGCTGGAGGTCTGCTGGGAGGCGCTGGAGCGGGCGGGCATCGACCCGACCTCGCTGCGCGGTTCGCTCACCGGCGTGTTCGCCGGCGCCGCGCTGTCCGGGTACGGCTTCGGCACGGACGAGGACCTGGACGTCCACCTGATGACCGGGACCTCGACCAGCGTCATCTCCGGCCGGGTGTCGTACTCGCTGGGCCTGGAGGGCCCCGCGGTGACGGTCGACACCGCGTGCTCCTCGTCCCTGGTGGCGCTGCACCTGGCGGCCCAGGCGGTCCGCTCGGGCGAGTGCTCGCTCGCGCTGGCCGGCGGCGTCACGGTGACCGCCATTCCGATCATGTTCACCCAGTTCTCCAAGCAGCTCGGGCTGGCCCACGACGGGCGCTGCAAGGCCTTCTCGGCGGACGCCGACGGCATGGGCATCGCCGAGGGCGCCGGCATGGTCGTCCTGGAGCGGCTCTCCGACGCGCGGCGCAACGGGCACCCGGTGCTCGCCGTGATCCGCGGCTCCGCGATCAACCAGGACGGCGCGTCCAACGGCCTGGCCGCGCCGAACGGCCCCTCGCAGCAGCGGGTGATCCGGGCCGCGCTGGCCAACTCCCGGCTGTCCACCGCCGACGTGGACGTGGTCGAGGCGCACGGCACCGGCACCACGCTGGGCGACCCGATCGAGGCGCAGGCCGTGATCGCCACCTACGGCCAGGGACGCCCGGACGACCACCCGGTGTTCCTCGGCTCGGTGAAGTCCAACATCGGCCACACCCAGGCCGCGGCCGGCGTCGCCGGCGTCATCAAGATGGTGCTGGCACTGCAGAACCAGCGGATGCCGCAGACGCTGCACGCGCAGGAGCCGTCGCCGCACATCGACTGGTCGGCCGGCGACGTCCGGCTGCTGAACGAGGCCGAGGCCTGGCCCGCCGGCGAGCGGGTGCGCCGCGGCGGCGTCTCCTCGTTCGGCGTCAGCGGCACCAACGCGCACGTCATCATCGAGGAGGCCCCGGCCGAGGACGCCGAGCCCGCGGAGGCCGCCGACGCGGACGCCCCGGCCGAGCAGGACGCCGCCCCGGAGGCCGTGGCGCCGGTCGTCTCGGGCGCCGCGGCGTGGCTGGTGTCGGGCCGCTCGGCGGACGGGCTGGCCGCCCAGGCGGACCGCCTGCGCGACTGGCTCTCCGCCCGGCCGGAGCCGGCGCCGGCCGAGGTGGCGTGGTCGCTGGCGACCACCCGCGCCGCCTTCGAGCACCGGGCCGTGGTGCTCGGCGCGGACCGCTCCGAACTGATGGGCGGCCTCGGCCAGTTGGCCGGCGGCCTGCAGAACGCCTCGGTCGTCTCCGGGGTGGCGCACACGAGTGCGCGGTCGGTCTTCGTCTTCCCGGGCCAGGGCTCGCAGTGGCTCGGCATGGCTCGCGAACTCGCCGCCTGCAGTGAGGTGTTCGCCGCGCGGCTGGCCGAGTGCGAGGCCGCGCTGGCCCCGTACGTGGACTGGTCGCCCGCCGACGTGCTGGCCGGCGCCGAGGGCGCACCCGCGCTGGAGGCCGCCGATGTGGTGCAGCCCGTGCTGTGGGCGGTCATGGTGTCGCTCGCGGCGGTCTGGGAGGCCGCCGGGGTGACCCCCGACGCGGTCGTCGGCCACTCGCAGGGCGAGATCGCCGCGGCCACCGTCGCCGGCATGCTGAGCCTGGAGGACGGCGCCAAGGTCGTCGCCCTGCGCTCCCGGGCGCTGCGGGCGATCACCGGCATCGGCGGGATGCTCTCGGTGACCGAGCCGGCCGCCCGGGTGGCGGAGCGGCTCGGGCGCTGGGACGGCCGGCTGTCCCTGGCCTGCGTCAACGGCCCCTCCGCGACGGTGGTCTCCGGCGAGGTGGCGGCCCTGGCGGAGCTCCAGGAGGAGCTGCAGGCCGACGGCGTGCGCCAGCGGATGATCGCGGTCGACTACGCCTCACACTGCGCGCAGGTGGAGCGGCTGGAGGAGGAGATCACCTCCCTGCTGGCCGGCGTGACGCCGCGCGCCGGACGGATACCGATGGTCTCCGCGGTGACCGGCGAGCTGCTGGCCGGCGAGGAGCTGGACGCCGGGTACTGGTACGCGAGCCTGCGGGCCACCGTCCAGTTCGACCGGGCGGTGCGGACCCTGGCCGCCCTGGACCACCAGGTGTTCATCGAGGTCTCCCCGCACCCGGTGCTGATCGCGCCGATGACCGACACCCTGGAGGAGGCCGCCGTCGACGCCGGACCGGCCGTCAAGCCCGGGGCGGTCTGCGGCACCCTGCGCCGCGACGACGGCGGCGCGGCCCGCCTGCTCACCTCGCTGGCCGAGGCCTTCGTGGCCGGCGTGGCCGTCGACTGGGCGAAGGTCCTGCCCGCCGCGGACCGGGTGGAGCTGCCCACCTACGCCTTCCGCCACGAGCGGTACTGGCCGAAGGGCATGCTGGCGCTGCCCGGCGCGGCCAAGACCGGCGACGGGGACCCGGCCTCGCTGGGCCTGGGCTCCGTGAGCCACCCGCTGCTGCGCGCCGTGGTCGAACTGGCCGGCGAGGCCGAGCTGGTGTGCACCGGACGGCTGTCGCTGCGCACGCACGCCTGGCTGGCCGACCACGCGGTCGGCGGCGTGGTCCTGCTGCCGGGCACCGGCTTCGTCGAGATGGTGGTGAGCGCCGGCCACCAGGTGGGCTGCTCGCTGATGGAGGAGCTGACGCTGCAGGCGCCGCTCGTCCTCCCCGCGGACGGCGCCGGCGTCCAGGTCCAGGTGGTCGTGGCCCCGGCCGACGACGAGGGCCGGCGCCAGGTCGACGTGTTCTCCCGCCCCGACCGCCCCGAGGAGGAGCCGGTCTGGGTCAAGCACGCCGCCGCGGTGATCGCCCCCGCCCAGGCCGCCGCCCGGGCGGAGGAGGACCTCGCCGTCTGGCCGCCGCGCGGCGCCGAGGCGCTCGACATCAGCGACCTGTACACCGTGCACCTGGCCGACATCTACGGCCCGGCGTTCCAGGGCCTGCAGGCCGTCTGGCGCCGGGGCGAGGACATCTTCGCCGAGGTCGCCCTGCCGGAGGAGGCCGGCGACGCCGGCGCGTACGGGCTGCACCCGGTGCTGCTGGACGCGGCACTGCTGGCCGGCGTCGTGGCCGAGGCGGCCGACGCGCAGGAGTCCGGGGACGGCGGGCAGGGCCAGATCCGGATGCCGTTCGCCTGGACCGGCGTGGAACTGCACGCCGCCGGGGCGCCGGTCCTGCGGGCCCGGCTGCGCCGGGACGCCCAGGGCAGCCTGACGCTGACCGCGGCGGACGCCACGGGTGCCCCCGTGGTGTCGGTGGCCTCGCTGATCACCCGGCCGGTGTCGCCGGACCAGCTGCGGGCCGGCGGCGACGAGTGGATCCGCGACGCGTTCTTCACCGTGGAGTGGGCCCCGCTGGCCCAGGGCGCCGTCCAGGACGGGCCGTGGGCGCTGGTCGGCGCCGACCGCTTCGACCTGGCCGGGCAGCTGGCCGCCGCCGGGGTCCCGGTGCAGACCTACACCGGCATCGCCGAGCTGGCCGCCGCCACCGGTGCGGGGGAGACCGTCCCCCGCGTGGTGCTCGCGTGCGTGGGCGGCGACGGCCCCGACGGCGTGACCGCGGCCGCCCGGCAGAGCGCCGGCGAGGCGCTGCAGCTGGCGCAGGAGTGGCTGGGCGCCCAGGAGCTGGAGCCCGCGCAGCTGGTGGTCGTCACCCGTGGCGGCATGGCCGTGCAGGCCGGCGACCACGTGGCGGACCCGGCGGCCGGTGCCGTCTGGGGCCTGCTGCGCTCGGCCCAGCTGGAGAACCCCGGCCGGTTCGTCCTGGCCGACCTCCCCGCCGCCGACGGCGAGGGCGAGGTCGCCGCGCTGCCGACCGTGCTGGGCAGCGGCGAGCCGGAGGTGGCCGTCCGGGACCGCAAGGGCTACGGCCGGCGCCTGACCCGCCCGTCGGGTGACCTGGTGGTCCCCGACCGGACCGCGGGCCCGGCGGAGCGGCCGGACGGCGAGGGCCTGCGGACGGTGCTCGTGACCGGTGGCACCGGAACGCTCGGCGGCGTCGTCGCCAAGCACATGGTGGCCACCGGACGGGCCGGCGGGGCCGTGCTGCTCAGCCGTTCCGGCCCGGGCGCCGCCGGCGTCGCCGCGCTGGCCGCCGAGGTCGCCGCGCTGGGCGGCTGGGTCCGGGTGGTCGCCTGCGACGTGGCCGACCGGGACGCGCTGGCCGGCGTGCTGGACTCGCTCCCGGCCGACTGCCCGCTGGGCTCCGTCTTCCACGCCGCGGGCGTCATCGACGACGGCATGGTCGACTCGCTGAGCGCCGAGCGGGTGGCGGCGGTCATGCGTCCGAAGGTGGACGCGGCCTGGCACCTGCACGAGCTCACGCAGGACGCGGACCTCGACCACTTCGTGCTGTTCTCCTCGGTGGCGGCGGCCTTCGGTGGTGCGGGCCAGGCCAACTACGCGGCGGCGAACGCCTTCCTGGACGCGCTGGCCGGCCACCGGCGGGCCGCCGGGCTGGCCGGCACCGCGCTGGCCTGGGGCCCGTGGATGCCCGAGGCCGGCATCGGCCGTGACCTCGACGAGGTGATGCTCCGACGGATGACCGGCTCGGGCCTCGCCGCCCTGAGCGAGCACGAGGGCCTCGCCCTGCTGGACCTGGCCCTGGAGCGGGCCGAGGCCATCCTGGTCCCGGCCCGGCTGGACAAGGCCGCCCTGCGCGCGCAGGCGGCCGCCACCGGCGTCCCGGCGCTGTGGCAGGTGCTGGCCGACGAGATCATGCCCCGCCGGGCGGCCGTCACCTCCGCCGCCGGCGCGACCGGCACCGGCGCCGCGGACGCGCTGAAGCAGCAGCTCGCCGGGCTGCCCGGCGCCGAGCGCGACCGGGTGCTGCTGGACCTGGTCCGCACCCACGCGGCCGCGGTGCTCGGGCACGCCTCGGGCGACGCGATCGAGGCGAACCGTCCGTTCACCGACCTGGGCTTCGACTCGCTGATCGCGGTCGAGTTCCGGAACCGGATGAACCCGGCGACCGGTCTGCGGCTGCCGGCCACCCTGGTCTTCGACTATCCCAACCCGGTCGCGCTCGCCGCCCTGCTGCGCGAGCAGCTCGCCGGGGACCTCTCCGACGTCGCGGAGCCCGCCGGCCCGGTGGCCACGGCGGCCCTGGCCATGGACGAGCCGATCGCCATCGTCGGCATGGCCTGCCGCTTCCCGGGCGGCGCGGCCAGCCCCGAGGAGCTGTGGCGGATGCTGGCCACCGGCACGGACGGGCTGTCGACCTTCCCGACCGACCGCGGCTGGGACCTCGACGCCCTGTACAACCCGGACGTCGACAACATCGGCACCTCGTACACGCAGGTCGGCGGGTTCGTCCAGGACGCCAGCGGCTTCGACGCCGGCTTCTTCGGGATCAGCCCGCGCGAGGCGCTGGCGATGGACCCGCAGCAGCGGCTGCTGCTGGAGACCTCCTGGGAGGCGCTGGAGCGGGCGGGCATCGACCCGGCCGCGCTGCGCGGCAGCCAGACCGGCGCCTTCGTCGGCGGCTACGGCTCCTCGTACCTGGCCGTCACCATGGCGGACGAGGAGGAGGTGGAGAGCCTCGGGGCGCACCTGATGACCGGCAACGCGGCCAGTGTGCTGTCGGGCCGGGTGTCCTACACGCTCGGGCTCGAAGGCCCGGCGGTGACGATCGACACGGCGTGCTCCTCCTCGCTGGTCGCCCTGCACCTGGCCGCCCAGGCCCTGCGCTCCGGCGAGTGCTCGCTGGCCCTGGCCGGCGGTGTCACGATCATGGCGAGCCCGGACGGGTTCCTGGCGTTCTCGCACGCCCGCGGTCTGGCAGAGGACGGGCGCTCCAAGGCCTTCTCGGACGACGCCGACGGCATGGGCATGGCCGAGGGCGCGGGCATGCTCGTGGTCGAGCGGCTCGCGGACGCCCGGCGCAACGGGCACCCGGTGCTCGCCGTGATCCGCGGCTCCGCGGTCAACCAGGACGGTGCGTCCAACGGCCTGACCGCCCCGAACGGCCCCTCGCAGCAGCGGGTCATCCGGGCCGCGCTGGCCAACTCCCGGCTGTCGACGGGCGACGTCGACGTGGTCGAGGCGCACGGCACCGGCACCACGCTCGGCGACCCGATCGAGGCGCAGGCGCTGCTGGCCACGTACGGCCAGGACCGCGGTGAGCGCGGGTCGCTGTGGCTGGGGTCGGTGAAGTCCAACCTCGGGCACACCCAGGCGGCCGCCGGTGTGGCCGGGGTGATGAAGATGGTGCTGGCGCTGCAGCACGAGCAGCTGCCACCGACGCTCTACGCCGACGTGCCGTCCTCGCACGTGGACTGGGAGGCCGGCGACATCCGGCTGCTGAACGAGCCGGTGCCGTGGCCCGCCGGGGAGCGGGTGCGCCGGGCCGGCGTGTCGGCGTTCGGCATCAGCGGCACCAACGTGCACGTCATCGTCGAGGAGGCCCCGGCCGCGGAGGCCGAGGCCGAGGACGCCGCGGGCGTGGACGACACGGCGGACGGCGTCACGGAGGCCGCCGGGGCCGGCGAAGCGCCGGAGACGGCGCCGCTGGTGTCGGGCGGCGGCGCCTGGCTGGTGTCGGGCCGCTCGGCCGAGGGGCTGACGGCCCAGGCGGGCCGCCTGCGCGAGTGGGCGGTGGCCCAGCCGGAGCTCGGGCCGGCGGATGTCGCCTGGTCGCTGGCGATGACGCGGTCGGTGTTCGAGCACCGCGCGGTCGTGGTCGGGACCGACCACGCCGAGCTGGTGTCGGGGCTGCAGAGCTTGGCCGCCGGCGTGCCCAGCGGTGCCGTCGTCTCGGGTGTGGCGCGGCCGGGTGCGCGGACGGTGTTCGCGTTCGCGGGCCAGGGTTCGCAGTGGGTCGGCATGGGCCGGGAGTTGGCGCAGTCGAGCCCGGTGTTCGCGGCGCGGCTGGCGGAGTGTGCGCAGGCGTTGGCGCCGTTCGTGGACTGGTCGCTGGACGACGTCCTTGCCGGGGCGCCGGGGGCCGAGGTAGTCCGCCGAGTTGAACTGGGTGCCCAGGAACCTCTACGCCCGGGTACCGGAGGGCCTCGCGCCGCGGCACGCCGCCTTCGGCACCGTCGGGTCGATCG
>NZ_JBEYVJ010000320.1:0-8143 GCF_040643935.1 Kitasatospora sp. NPDC047058
CTCCGCCACGGCGGCCGACGGCGTCGGCCTGCTGGAGTTCTGCGAGGTGCCGGCCGCTTCGCCGGGCCGGACCGCCTTCCCCATGGCGCCGTTCCACGGGCTCGCCGCCGACGCCGTCCCCGAGGCGGTCGCGGTCGAGCAGCTGGCCATCGCACCGACCCGCCGTGCGGTGCTGCTGCCCGGGGACGGCGGCGGGGGCGGCGGCCCGGCGGCGGACGCCGGACCGGCCGTGGCCGTGACGCCGCAGGGGCTGGCCGTCGGGCTGGCCGCCGACTCCTCCTGGAGCTGGCTCGGCATCGGCCACGACGGCGGCGCGACGGCCACGCCCGATCTGCGGTTCACCACGGTCACCGGGCCGTTCCGGCAGGCCATGCAGACCAACAACCTCTTCCTCGTCCTCGGCGACCCGGCGGAGTTCCACCGCTTCGGCTCGGTCGCGTACGAGCTCACCACGGCGACGCTCGACGTCATCGCGACCGTCCCCGTGGACCACGGCGGCGTGCCCGGAAGCGTCCTGGACGCGGTCCGCGGCGCGATGCACGACACCGCGTACGACACGCGCACCGCGTTCACCGCCGCGCTGGCCGAGGCGTGCCCCGGGATCACCGACGCGGAGCAGTGCGTGTTCCTCCGGTACGGCGGCCTGCTGACTCCGGTGGCCGGCGGGTGGCCGTTCCGGCTGTCCCCGGACAGCTGGCGCGAGTCGACGTTCCTCATCGTCAAGTTCGTCCTGGGCCGCAGCATCGCCGACCTGGTGGACGACGTGTCGACGTGGGCGTGGCCCCGGGCCGCGTCCCGCACCGGCCGGCCCGCCGACGCGCGGGCGGCGGTCCGCGGTGTCGTCGAGGCGGCGCGGGAGGAGGGCGACGGGTCGCCCTACGCGTCGTTCCTGCAGGTCGTCGACGACCCGGACTGGACGGGAGTGCTGGCCCTGTCGGCGGAGGTCCCGCTCGACCGGCTCCCGGACGAGCTCCAGGTGCTCGCGGCCGGGATCGACCCGGCGCGGTTCGCCGCGCACCACTTCGGGCTGTCGCTCACGCCGTTCCGGCTCGCGGACGGCAGGCCGGTCTTCGAACGCTCGGCGATGTTCGGGCTGATCGACTACCGGAACCCCGAGGACCAGTACGCTGGCGAGAACATCGCCTTCGCGTTCCGGGTGCTGCAGCTCACCGTCGGCGTGCGCAACTCGGCCGTCACGGCCTTCACCAGCCGCGCCGAACTGCTGGTCGGCCGCCTGTTCGGCGCGCCCGCGCGGCTGCTGCCGACGACCCGCGGGAACAACGTCCTCCTCGACGGCGCGCTCCAGCGCCAGCAGCTGCCCGACGGCACGACGCACGACACGTACGTGTTCTCGATGGCCGGGCAGAACACCTTCCAGCTGGCCGGGCCGGTGCTGCAGAGCGTCGAGTTGCTGTCGGCCCAGCTCGTCACGGCGAAGGCCTCGGACCCTGCCTCGGGCCGGGCCACCGTCGACGCCGTCTTCCGGCTGACGGGCAACCTGCGCTTCTCGGAGCCTGAGAGGTTCGACCCGTTCTGCTGGGGCCCGGACACGTCCGGGGAGGACGGCTACCTCCGCTTCGGCGGTCTGGCCGTCGCCATGTCGTTCGACCTCGGCGATCCGGCCGGGACGACCCGGTTCACGCTGCAGGACGGCAACCTGTCGTTCGACGCGGCGAACAGCCGGCCGCGCGCCCGGTCGCTGGCCGCGCGCTTCCCGGTCCGGCTGAACGGACTCCTCGCCACGCCCGATCCGGAACTCTCCGCGGGCCCGCCACCACCGCCGCAGACGCCCGCGGACCTGGGCTACGTCTCGGTCACCGCGCCGCTCGACCAGTCGGAGCTCACCCGGCCCTGGTACGGGCTGGACTACACCGTGGACCTCGGCTCGCTCGGCGCGCTCGCGGGGAGCAGGGCGCTCGCCCTCCAGGTGCTGGTGGCCTGGAGCCCGGGTGCGGCCGACGCCGAACCGGGGCTCTACCTGGGGGTGCGACTGCCCGGCGCCGCGGGGCTGGTCGGCGTCGACCTGCCCCTGCAGGGCGTGGTGACCATGGGCTTCCGCTCGGTGGAGTTCCTCGTCGACGAGGAGGCGGAGCGGCCGCGGACGTACACGCTGCGGCTGCGCGACTTCGCGCTGCGGCTGTTCGGTCTGGCGTTCCCGCCCGGCCACAACGACGTGATCCTGTTCGGCAACCCCGATCAGGGCGGCGCCTCGAAGGTCGGCTGGTACCTCGCGTACGCGTCGGCCGCCGACCCGAAGCGCCCGCCGCCCCCGGCCCTGCCGTCGGCGCTCCGCTCCGGCAGGAAGGGATGACCGTGGAGAAGGCGCCGACGGAGAAGCAGAATCCGCTGACGGTGGTGAAGCTGCTGTGGTGCGGTCAGGGCATGACCGCCCTGGTCGAGATCTACAACGACGGTGTCGAGAAGGCGGAGGCCGATTTCCTCGGGCTGGTCAACTGCGGCGGTGACCGCGACGTGGCGAACGGAGCGCTGGACTACATCACGCGCAAGGTCGAGGCCAGGCACCGCAAGCTTCTCAACCTCGTCGTCCTCACACGCCTGGACAAGTCCCACACCGGCCTGCTCGGCGACCTCGGCGGGCGTCTGAAGCGCATCGACACCGACGTGCTGTACGCCTTCGTCGCCGGACGCAAGGAGTCTGTCCCCGATGACGTCAGGGCCTTCCTCGTGGGTCTCGGGTACCAGCGGAGCAACGTCGGATTCGCCGCCGAGAACGAGAACAACTACCTCCACGGCAGGCGGGGCTCGCTCGGATGGCTCACCGAGCACAACGGCACCTACTTCCGCATCCTGGCATCAGGCCCGGACTCGACCGTCCTGGTCGTGGACAACGGGAGGTTCTCCGTCGTCATGCCGGGTGAGCTGACCTACCAGATCATGAGCGATGTCAGGAAGATCGCCAACCTCCGGAACCTCCTGCCGCCGGTCCTGGCCTTCGTACTCCCGAACGACCGGACGCTCGCCACCGCGGTCAGGAACCATCTGCAGAGCCCGTCGGCGAAGGACGACCGTGGCTGGAAGCTCATCAACTGGTTCGCGAATGCCGTCAGCCCGCAGAACATCGGAGTGAGCGCCGGCCCGTCGAACCCCGACCGGCACCCGATCGCGGAGGTCATCGAGCTGTTCGTCGACGCATTGGCGAAGGACACCGAGCACACCTACGTGTCCTTCGTCCTGCCCAAGCCGGGTGGCACCGGGGGCGATCCTGCCGGATGGGTGACGCGGACGACGGAATTCGGGATCAGGAGCACCGTCCAGGCCCTCGGGCAGCAGGTCCGCTTCGGCGACGTCGAGTACAGGTTCACGCTGCGTCCACTACCGGCCGAGGAGCCGGTGGCGTTCGCCCCACGCGGGACGTCCGGATTGCACGGGCCGGACGAGGCCGTCGTCCGGGCCCCTGAGCCGTAGGAGGTCCCGTGTCGGTCGAGGAGATCCATCGCGCGTTCCAGGCCGCCGTGGCGAACGGCGTCCTCACGAGCGACGCGCCGCCGGCCGGGCTGGCCGATCTGCTGCACTCGCTCGGTGTCGGCAGCCTGGAAGTGCGCGACGGCACCGCATCGCTCGCGTCGCCGGGTGCACTGCTCACCGGCACTACGACCTACCTCAACACCCGTTGGACGATGCGGCTGACCTGCACCCCGCAGACCGGCACCGACCGGGCGGCGCTGGTGCTGGAGCTCGGCGGCACGGCGCCGACCGAGCCGTGGACCTTCCGGGCGGCGTTCGGCACGCTGCCGGACAGCCGGCGTCCGGCCGAGGGCGGGCACGGCGGGCTCGTCGTCGGGCCCAGCGTCGTCGGTCCGCTCATCCTCGACCAGCCGGTCGTCACGGCCAGCAACGTGCCGGCCGGCTCGCGGGCGAGGCTGTCCGGCACCCTGCTGCTGCTCGGCAGCTCCGCGGTGTCCGGCAGCGACGTCCTCGCCACGTACGCCGGCTTCCTCGGCGACCGCCTCTACGTAGACGGGTCCGTGGCGTTCCCGCCCGGCGCGCCGCCGGTCATCGAGCTCCGCGCCATCGCGCCGGGTGTGCGGCTGGAGCTCTCCGAGCTGGCGGTCTCGGCGGTCGGCCTGGTGCTGACCACCGACTACCCCGACCCGTATCCGCTGCCCGAAGCGGGTGAACGCCGCTCGGCCGTCCTGATGTTCGCCGAGGCAGTGCTTCCGACCGACCCGGGGCAGACGGCCACCGTCAGCGGGCCTCTGCTGACCGGCGACTACGTCTGGCCGTTGGTCGTCGCGCTGGATCCCCCGCTCGGGCTCGCGCACGGGATCCAGGCGCTGATCGAGATGACCGGAGGCGCGGAGAACAGCTTCACGCTGCCGAGCGGGATCGCGGCGATCGACCGGTTCCGCCTCCAAGACGTCGGGTTCGGCATCGTGCCGGTCGGTCTCGGCGGCCCCGGTCTCTCGTATGCCCGGGTCGGAATCGTCTCGAACGAGCCCTGGGATCCCCCCGTACCCTTCTTGACCCTCGACCGGGTCGGCACCAGTTGGACGTTCGGCTTCGGCGCGGACGGCCAGACGCCCACCACCGGCGTGGTCTTCGGGACCATGCGGTTCGGTCAGAAACCCGGTTCCTCACTCGGTTCGCAGGCACCCTTCGCCGAACGTGTGGCGCGCGGGCTGCTGCCGTGCACCGGGTTCGGGGACATCGTCGTGACGGTCCGGTTGTCACTGCCCGACCTCGGGTTCTCGGCCTTCACCGAGGCCCCGTTCGCCCTGCCGATCGCCGAGGCGCTCCGGGTGTTCTTCGGCGGCGGCGGCCCGCCCATCGACGCCGACCTGAGGTGCGAGTCACTGAACATCGACGCCTCCCTGCTGCAGAAGGAGTTCGCGGCCGGCCTGACCGTGAGCGGCGACTGGTCCATCCGGGCCGGGCTGGTCACCCTCGCGCTGACCGGGCTGCAGCTGCAGGTGCAGGTCTCGCAGAGCCGCGTCTCCGGCCTGCTGATCGGCAAGGGCGAAATCGCCGTCCCGGACTCCGCCCCGATCGAACTGCTCGCGCGAGCGCAGTACCCGGGCACCGGTGGATGGGAGTTCGGCGCGGTGATGAGCGGAGCCGTCGACCTGCCACGCCTCGTCTACGGCCTGACGGGCCAGGAACCTCCCGGCTGGGTGAACGAGCTCGCCGTCGAACTCGCCGGCCTCAGCGTCCGGTTCAGCACTGCGGACGGCAACCCTTACGCCGCCTCCGGAACGCTCCGGGTCACGGTCCCGCAGGAGCTGCTCGGCATGAAGCTGCAGTTGCTCCTGACCGCCGCCGTCGAACGCGCGGTGCGCACCACACCGGCCGGCGGGCACCTGGCGATCGCGCTGCGCGACACCGCGCAGGTGGACGCGCTCACGGTGACCACCGGCAGTCTGTCCGGGGCCTTCGCGATCAACAGGTTCGAGGTCACCGCCTCGGTGTCGGTCACCGACTCGGGCAAGGACTACACGTTCACCATCGCCTACCGCGACGTCTCCCTGAGCGCGGCCACGTCCTGGACCGGTGAGGGTACCGAGCGGCACCAGACCCTCACCGTCCGCCTCACCGGCACGCTCGGCGAACTGATCACGGACCTCGTCTCGCTGGTCAATCCGAACGCGACGTTCCGGCTCGACCCGCCCTGGTCCTTCCTCAACAGCATCGACCTCACCGGTATCGCGCTGACGATCGATCCCACCAAGCAGACCATCGCCGTCAAGCACGACCTGAAGCTCGACCTCGGATTCGTCAAGATCCGCTCCGTCGGCCTGAGTTACGACCGTTCGACCGGCAGCCCGGCGGTGAACATCGTGCTGGACGCCCAGTTGCTCGGGGACGACACCGCCAAGCCTCTGACGTGGGACCCGGTCACCCAGGCGCCGCCCCAACCCGCAGGCCTGGGGCAGGGGTTGGTCGCGCTCCGCTACCTGGGCCTGGGCCAGCACGTGGCGCCGAAGGACCTCACCCGGTACACGGGCATCCCCGAGGTCGTCGACGCGCTGGTCAAGGCGATGCGCCCGGTCGACCCCACGGCCGGGAAGCCGCCGATCGACCCGGCGACGATGGTGTTCGACCCGGCCGGCCAGTGGCTGCTCGGCGTCGACGCCACGTTCCTGGGCACCGTCGCGCTCAAGCTGGTGATGCACGACCCGGACCTCTACGGCGTCCTGATCGCGCTGAGCGGCTCCCGGGCGGGCTCGCTCGCCGGGCTGAGCGTCGAGCTGCTGTACCAGAAGGTCACCGACGACATCGGGGTGTTCCACGCCCGGCTGCAGATCCCGGACGCCTACCGGAAGCTGCAGTTCGGCGCGGTGTCCGTGACGCTCGGCGTGATCACCGTCGACGTCTTCACCAACGGCAACTTCCGGGTCGACCTCGGGTTCCCAACCGGCCGCGACTTCACCGACGCGTTCGCGATCGAGGCCGGCGTCTTCAACGGCCGCGGCGGCATCTACTTCGGCGTGCTGAACGGCGCCACCTCCACCCGGGTGCCGCGCATCACCAACGGGACGTTCAGCCCGGTCCTGGAACTCGGCGTCGGCCTCTCCATCGGCGTCGGGCGCACCTTCCAGCGCGGTCCGCTCCAGGCCGGGATGTACGTCAACCTCGTGGTGGTGTTCGAGGGCGCGCTGGCCTGGTTCCACCCCGACGAGGACGGCCCGGGCACCGAGCTCTACTACACGTGCCGGGGAACCGTCGGCATCGTCGGCCGGCTGTACGGCACCGTCGACTTCAAGGTCGTCCGGGTCGACCTCAACCTGCAGATCTCCGCGATGGCCACCGTCGAACTGACCGCGCACCGCGCGACCGTCGTGGCGCTGAACCTCTCGGTGCGGGCCAACGCCAGTGTGAAGATCCTCTTCGTCACGGTGTCGTTCTCGTTCTCGCTGACGCTGGCGGCCTCGTTCACCATCGGCTCCGACACGACGCCGCCGTGGCGGCTCGCCCCCGGCGCCGCCCGGCGCGCCCTCACCGCCCCGGAAGCGCCCGCCACGCCGGCGAAGTCCGAACCACCGCCCTACCGGCTGCACTTCGACCCGGACGCGCACGTCTTCCCCGACGGCCTGCCGAGGACCGTGCACCTCACGCTCGTCCCCGCCTACACCGTCGCGAACGTCCCGGTCGACTGGACCGGCCGGACGCCACCACCGAACGACGAGCCGGACTACCGCCTCGTGGTCATGCTGCTCGCCGACAACGCCGTCCCGGCCGACGCGGTCACCATCGCCGGGGCCGCGCGGCCCGACGTGTCGCGCAACCCGCGCGCGGACACCCCCGCCGACACGTCGTTCAACCGGCTCGCCGACGGCCTGCTGCGCTGGTCGCTCGACGCGCTCGGTGTCACCCCGCCGGCCGTCACGCTCGCCCAACTGTCCGATCTGGTCGGCCAGCTGGCCCTGGCCGAGGCCGAGAACGACGGCTTCACCTGGGACAACATCCAGGGCTTCCTCGCCAACAACCTCCACCTCGTGGTCAGCGGCACCCCGGCCGGCGACGGCGGCCCGCCCGACGACGTCTCCGGCACGCCGTTCCCCGTCGTCCCGGTGCTGCAGTGGACCTCGGCCGGCCTGCCCGACCCGGCCGACCGGGACCGCGACTTCGCGACCTACCGGCCGGTCGACGCGACGTACGAGGCCGAGGCGGCCGCCCACTTCGCCGAGCTGGACCCGGTCCCGCCGGACGAGCACCCCGCCTCCCCCGCCCCGGCGGACGAACCCACCGAGTCCATGGCCACGTTCGTGCTGCGCGACTACCTGCGCATGGTCGCGCGCGCCACCGCGCAGGCCGCGGTGAACCTGCTGACCGCGTTCCCCCACGAGGTGACGGAGACGGACTCGCTCCGCTCCATCGCGGCACGCTTCGGGACGGCGACCGCGCGGTACGAGGTCGTGACCCGCGACACCGCGGACCACGCCGCCGCCTCCCTCGGCGTCTCTGCCGCCGAGCTGCTGGCGCTCAACCCCGGCCTGCCGGACCGGCTCGCCGCCGCACGGCCCGGCGAGACGCTCACGGTCACGCTCGGCGTCACACCGCAGGCGCTCGCCCTCGCGAACCCCGGCTGGCCCGTCGCCGAGGACGCCGAGGTCACCCTGGGCACGCTGCCCGTGCAGCTCGGCGCGGGCGGAACGCTCGGCGGGCTGGCCGACGCGTACGGCGC
>NZ_JBEYVJ010000321.1:0-8105 GCF_040643935.1 Kitasatospora sp. NPDC047058
GCCAGCGAGGCGATCATCGGGTCCGGGTCCGGCAGGTACATCAGGACGCCGTGGCAGAGCACGACCGACGGCGAGGCCGTTGGGGCCGTCTCCCACAGCGACGGTGTCGGTGACGGCACGGTCGCGGGTGCTGATCACGGACACGTCGTCGGAGCCGATGTCGGCGACGTAGACCCGGCGGCCATCCGGTCCCACCCCGATTCCCGCAGGCTGGTCCCCGACCGGGATGCGGTCCGATTCCACGCCGTCGTGGACGTCGACCACCGACACGTCGTCCGAGTTCAGGTTGGAGACGTACAGCTGCCGGCCGTCGGGGGTGAGCACCAGGGCGGTCGGCCCGCTGCCGACGGGGATGGTGCCGGTGACCGTTGCGGTGGCGGTCCGGACCACTGAGACGGTGTCGGATGCGGCGTTGGCGACGTACAGGGTGCATCCGTCGGGTGTCAACGCCACGCCCAGCGGGGCCTCGCCCACCGCGATGGTGCCAGTCACGGAACGGGTGCGGGTGCTGATCACCGACACGGTGTCCGACCCGACGTTGGCGACGTAGACGTTCTGGTCGTCGGGGGAGACCGTGACCCTGCTCGGTTCGTCCCCGACGGCGACGGTGGCGATGACCGTCCTGGTCCGGGCGTCGATCACCGACACGGTGTCCGACGCGGAATTGGTGACGTAGACGCGGGAGCCGTCCGGGCTGACGGCCACGCTGTCGGGTCCGTCCCCGACGGGAACGCTGTCCACGACCGTGCCCGTGCCGGTGTCGACCACCGACACCGTGTCCGATTGGAGGTTGGCGATGTAGACGAGGGCATCGGGCCGCGGGGACAGCCCGGCTGCCGGCGTCCCGTCGGCAGCGCCGGCCAGGCTTCCCGGTCCCACCAGCGCCGCAGCCACGCAGAGCACCGCGGCTGCTCGCCGTCCCATGTCCTGATTTCTCGTCATGGGTCCACGCTAGGGCTCCCGAGCGGAAAGCCACGTGAGGCTCACACGAACCCGGCTCCCGGGGCGAGCTGGCCTGGTCGCGGTGTGCGGTCGACTCGGTCACGTCGCTTCGCAGGCTCTGCACTGGTCCCTCGTTCAGGGTTCCTGTTCGCTGCTGTCGTTCGACGGCTTATCGCCCCGGGAGTGGTGTCGCCGTAGGTACCAGACCAGCAGGGTGGCGGCGATGATCACGGCGATCGCGATTGCTGTGAACCGGCCGACCGTTCCCTCCACTCTGGTGTAGGCGGCTCCGGCGAAGTAGCCGAGGAGGGTGAAGCCGACGCCCCAGGCGACCCCTCCGAGGGCGTTGTAGAAGAGGAACCGGCGGTACTGCATGCGCGACATTCCGGCCAGCGAGGGCACCAGCGGGCGGAAGAAGGCAATGAACCGGCCGACGAAGACGGCGGCTGGGCCCCGGCGGCCGATCAGATCCTGAGCCGTGCCGACCTGCTTGGAGTGGCGCCGCAGCGGGCGGGTGCGAAGAATCGACGGACCGAGGCGCCGGCCGATCTCATAGCCGGCGGAGTCACCGAGGATCGCCGCGCACACCACGACCAGGACCATCCAGCCGAGGGAGGCACGGCCCTGGTGAGCGAGGAAGCCGCCCAGGACGGCGGCCGTCTCTCCGGGGATGAAGAAGCTGAAGAACAGGGCGTCCTCGGTGAAGACCATGCCGCCGATGACTGCGTACACGACCGGTCCGGACAGGCCGCGCAGCCAGTCGATCATTGCGTCCATCGGCCACACCTCGTCGGCAATCGCGGCCCCTTACCGCCCTAATTTAGTGCCTGTGCCCATGCTGGCCCTGTCGACGGGGAAGGGGACGGCGCGTTCCGGGAGGCCGGGGCTGTCGGTCACCGGCGGCAACGTCGTGCGGCCGCCCTGACGAGTCTTCGCGGGTGGCCGTCCGGCTCGCGTGGTCCGACGGCTCACCGAATCCTCAGGTATCCCCGTCCAGGCTCATTCACGTGGGAACGGTAGGCGCGGAGCGGGGAGAGACCATGCGCGGATCCATCAGGGACGACCGGCAGATGCCGCCCGAGTGTGCTCGACGGCGGCTCTTCCGTGGGTCGCGCCGTCCGGCGGTGCGCGCCGGATCCCTGCTGAACAGGACCGGATCGCTGGCTGTCGTGCTGGCCGCGGTGGTGGCCGCCGGAACCATGGTCGGGGTGGTGACGGACACGGACGGGGGCGCCGGTGCGAGGCCGCTCCGGGTGATCTGCCGGGGCGCGGGTGTCAATGGGGCACCACCGGCTCTCCGCGGGGTTCTGCCGGGGAAGGCGTGAGTCGGCCGATGAGCCCGGCAGGTCGGGTGAGCCGGGTGTCGGCAGGCAGACCCGGCGGCCCTCATCGAATCCTCAGGTTGCCCCTGTGATGATCTTCTGTGTCGGCGGAATCGCCTCCGCTTCCGCCACGGACGGAGGGCTGTGCGGCCGCCGACACTTCCGGTCAACGGCCGCTGGCAGCGGTGGTGGGCCGACGAACGGCGGTGCCCTCCGGTGATACGTCCCCCGGTCGCCGGAGAGGCACCGCCACCCCTCCCCACGCTCGGCGTGGTTTGGGAGAGCCGTGGAGGAATGGGGAGGGGCAGCGTGAGCCACAGCTCCGGAGCGGTCGAGGGCTCACAACAACAAGACCGGCCGCAGCCCCACCACCGCCGTGTTCTCCGTCGTCATGACCCCGGCGCTCGGAGCGGCCGCAGGCCCCTGCCCCCGCGCAGCCTCCGTCCGGAGGAAGCCATCCCCGCGGGCGCAGCCCCGGGGCGAGCTGGTGGGTGAACCCTCCCGCGCGGCGCCGGCCGAATGCAAAGGCCGACGGCAGGTCCGAGCAGGTCGTCGGCGGCGGCGCTGGCGACCAGGCCGCCGAGGGTTCCGAACAGGCCGGTGCCCAGGATGGCGGGCACGTTGAGGGAGGGATCGGGCCCGCACAGGAGCGGCCGCCGTCCGAGTATGTGGCCGACGCCCGCGCCGCCGAGGACGTCCGTCGGCGCCAGGCCCGCACCGCGCTGCTCGAAGCCGTCGCCGCGTTGCGCAGGCAGGCGTCGCCGGCTGGTCTGGGCCGTACGCCGCGGCCGCGCCCGCCCGCTCCGGATCCGCCCCGTCCTGTCAGTTTGCCAGGATGGCAAGAGTGTTCGCGTCGCGCGGCCGCCGCGCCGCAAGATCGGTGCCCGCACTTCGTGTCCCGCACCGGCGGCCGGCTGCGCGACCGCTTCCCCGGCGGCAAGCTGCCCGCCTGGCTGACCGAGGACGACCTGGACGTGTGCACCGCGGAGTTCGAGCGCACTGGCATGACCGGGGCCCTCAACCGCTACCGCAACATGGACCGCGACTGGGAGGACTTCGCCCAGTACGGCGGCGCCCCGATCAAGCAGCCGTCCCTGTTCATCGGCGGCGCCCTGGACGCCTCCACCACCTGGATGGCCGACGCGACCCTCCCCGGCCTGGCCTCCACCCGCATCCTGGACGGCTGCGGACACTGGATCCAGCAGGAGCGTCCCGAGGAGGTCAACCGCCTCCTGACCTCCTGGCTCGCCTCCCTCCAGGGCTGAACCGCGGGCGTGCCCGGCGAACTCCGTCGCAGGAGAGGGAGCACCCCGAGCTCGTCCTCGACCAGCTCGTCGCGGCGGTCAGGACGGCCGGCGGCATCGGCATCGGACCTGATCGTCGCCGGGAAGGCGGAGCCGTCCTTCCCGGTCTCGCACGAGCTGCCGCTCGCCGACGCCCCGCGTGGCTACCGCTGCTTCGACCACCGCGACGACGGCTGGACCAAGGTACTGCTGCACCCCACCGCACTCGCCGCCTGAACAGCGCAACCACAGATCAGCCAGCGCGCCACCCCGCGGTCCGCCTGAACAACCCGGGGCCGCAGCGTCAAAGCCGTGACGATCCGCTGTCTGCGGCCTCGTACCGGCGCAGAAGGATCGAGAGGAGCTCGGAGACGGTGGGCCCGGCGTCGGCGGGGTGGCGCAGCTGTTTGCCCTCGATGATGCTGTAGCGGTTGGTGCGGCCGTGGCGTTCGTGGCTGAGGTAGCCGGCCTGTTCGAGGTCGACGATGATGCGCTGGACAGCACGTTCGGTGAGCAGGCAGCGGGTGGCGATGTCGCGCACGCGGATGCCGGGGTCGCGGGCGATCTGGACCAGGACGCGGGCGTGGTTGGTCAGGAAGGTCCACTGCCGCCCGGCCGTCGTGCCGTTGTCCATGCCTCCACCATAGGACCCTTGTTTCGCGACTGCCGAAGCATGACAGCGAATTCGTGCAATGGTTGACATGTCTGGCATACGGGCGAACAGTGGAGGAACCGGCTGCCCGCAATCGCTTCCGTGGCGGATCCGTGCGGCGGCCCCTCGTCTGGAGATGGTGCGCGTGGACCCGATGAGCAGGGAAGGTCTGGAGCGGCTGAGGTCCCTTCTGGCCGAGCGGATCGGGGCGCCCTGCGAGCACGGCGACGATCCGGGCCGGGTTGAGCCGCTGCGCCGGCAGGTGCGCCACGCGGTGACCGGCATAGACGCCTACCTCAGCGCGGTCGAGGCGGGCAGCTGCACCGCCGTGGGGATGCGCGGGCAGGCTCTGGACCTGTGGCAGGGCCTGGAGCGGATCGCGTCCGCCTGGTCCGCGCCGGACGCCGGCGCCGACACGGCCCGGGTGCCCGCGCAGCCCCTTCCCCTGCTCTGAGGAGAGCACCGTGCTCGCCTGCCCGAGGGCCGGTACCGGGTCGGCGGCGCGCTGGTGTGTTCCCTCACGGGGGCATGGTCCTGGACGGCAAGCCCTTCACTTTCCAGGACCTGGCCGCCGCCGTAGACCGGCACCGGACCTGCTCGCGGTCAAGCGGTCCTACGCGGAGCCGCACTTCTCCACCGGCCTCGGCCTGCTCCCCGGTCGCCCGTCGGCGCGCGCCGGCCGAAGGCGCACGACTCGCGCTGATCGCCCCGACACGAGGACCCCAAGGGCCCCGGAACGACAAACAGGCCAACGCGTTCGGCCACCGCCACGACGGCCGCAGGACCACGAAACGGACGACCGGAGCAGGACGACCATCCCGACGCAGGCCGCGCATGTCCGATTTCCCGGCTACCCGATCGGAGCGACCACGGATGCAGTTCACCAGCCGCGAGGCCACACTGACCGCGGTGGTCTGCCGCGTCGAGGGAGAAGCCGACCACGACACCATGCACATCCTCGACGCGGCCCTCGCCAAAGCCGTCGCCGACGCCCCCGCAATGCTGATCATCGACCTCGCGCCGCTCACCTTCTGCGACTCCGCCTGCCTGAATTCCCTCCTCCGCGCCCACCACACCGCCGAAGCCGCAGGAGTCTGGCTCATCCTCGTCGGCGCCAGCCCCCAGCTCCTCCACCTCCTGGCGCTCACCGGCACCGACGAGGTCTTCACCCTCCGCCCCCACCTGCGCGCCACACGGCCGCCCCGCTCCGAATGAATCACCCCGACGGCACACCGCACTACACCGAGGCGCGCCGCAGGCCTGCACCCGCGACTACGCCATCGCTGCCGCCGGCGCACTCACGCGGCCACACACCGACGCTCGACGAGTACGTGGTGCTGCGCATGAAGACCACCGGATCATGTGCCTCTTCCTCCGGCTTCGCGACGAGGTTGTCAGGACCGCCGGCACGGGACCGCGTCAGCACATCGCAGGGCTGGAACCCTGGATCCGGGAAAACATCGAATACGGGCTCTGCTCCGGACGCTACGTCAACCCCGACGGCGGTCCCACCACGGCATCGCGCGTGGGCCGGCGGGCCGCGGCTTGGGTGCGGGTGGTGCGGTACGCGCAGCGGTGGGCGCGGGCGTGTACGCGGCACGGGCTCCCGGTGACCCGCCACACGGGGGTTCTTCGCCGGCGTTCTGAATGTTCCGCCGGTCCGACGGATATTCAGCCACCGCCGATTGGTTTGCCCACAGACGGAAGGCGGCACCTCATGACGACCTACACCAAGCCGAACCAGCAGCTCCTGGACGAACTGGCCGGACTCAGCACCCCGGAGCACTTCGGCAGGTCCGTGCTCCTGAGCATCGCCAAGAAGACGGCGGAGCGGAACGACCCCTCCGCGCCGTTCGAACTGACCGCAAAGATCAAGGTCTTCCCCGCGGGGACCAACGTGGCCCTGTCGGACATGAGCACCTGCATCGGCCACATCAACAGCTTCGGCAGCCTGATCCTGTTCTGCCCCGGAGGCGCGGAGGAGAATCCGATGTAGCCACGTCGGGCGAACGTCGTGGTCCGTGCGACAGCCCGCCAGGGTGGGCGGTGCACCCGGCGCTCTCCCGGCCCGCACGGGCCGGGTCGTCGCCCCGGACCTTCACGCGGAACCGCTCGCGGCGGGCGGTGAACCTCGCCCCCGCCCGCCGAGGCCGTCGCCCCCGTCCACCTCTGCGTGAGCTACGCACGCCTCGACCAGGGCCGGTTCGTCCGCAGCGCTTCCGAGGTCGCCTGCCCGCCGGGCGGCGGCGGGTGCAGGGCACGGCACGGCCCCGGATGGGACCGGGACGGGGCCCGGACGGCATCGCACACGGCATCGCAGAATGGATCAGGAGAGCAGGCCGCCCGTGTACGGATCCTCGGCGAGCATCCGCCAGGTGTGTGCCGGTGTCGCGGACGCCTCCGGGTCCACCGCCTCGACCAGCCCGTCCGCCACGGCCACCAGCAGCGCCTGCGGGTCGTGCACCGCCCAGCCCTCCGAATCGTCATCCGCCCAACGCCACCACTCGTCGCGCAGCTTCTCGTACGTCCAGAGCGCGTACAGCAGCGCCGAGAGGTCCCGGTTGAGGTACCTGGCAGGCCGGCCTCGGCCGCGACGGGGGCGGCGGAGGACCGGCCGAGCACGCCGACCCGGTGGCCGCGGCGCCGCAGCTCGCGCCCGGCCGCGATCGCCGGATAGAGGTAGCCGCCGTCACTGAGCGGGCAGAGCAGGATGTTCACGGGGCCTCCGGGCCGGACCGGTCGGGGCGCCGGACGGGCCTCCCGGACCCCGGCTCGCGCCGGGGTCCGGGTGGTGCGGCCCGTCCGGTCCTCAGGGCTCGACGTTCAGGGTCAGAGCGCCGAGCTGTTGTTGACGACGCACCAGTCCTCGACCGCCTCCTCGGCGGGCACCCCGTGCGCGACGACGTCGACGTCCTCGTCCTCGGTCTCCGCCGGCTCCGGGTTGATGTCCTCGGGCATGCTGTCCTCCTCTGCGGTCGCGGCGTCCGCTACGCCGGTCCGAGAAGAAAGGTAGGGATCGCCGGTATGACACCGATTAGCCGTCGGTTTGATACCGGTATATGACGATCGGTCAGTGATGCGGCACCGGTACGGGCAGTTGTGCGGGCAGCGGTGCGGGCACGGGCAGCGGCACTGGTACGGGTACGGCCGCGGGCACGGGCGCCGGTACGCGGTCGGCCGTGCGGGAGGCCGTGCGGGCGGCCAGCTCCTGCGCGTAGGCGAAGGGCAGCGCCGGCATCTCGTAGCGCACGGTGTGGGCGAGCCCCTCCACGTTGGGCACGGTGAGCAGGCTGGCCTCCAGCAGGTGCTCCAGCACCCGCACCGCCGACTCCGGGTCCGTCCCCAGCACAGCGGCGGCCTGCTGCAGGGTGAACACCGGCCCGGTGAGCCGGCCGAGCCGCAGCACCGCCCGGTGCGCCGCCTCCGGCAGGTCCCCGACCGACTCGGCGAGCCGGGCGCGGACCGCCGGATCGTCACCGCACAGCTCGTCCAGCAGCGCCCGGCTCCCCGCCATCCGCGCGCCGTACTCCCGTAACGGCACGTGGCGCAGGAAGGCCAGTCGGTCGGCCACCAGCCGGACCCCGAGGGGCAGCAGGCCCGCCGCCCGGACGATCCGGGCGGCGGACTCGCGGTCCGCGTCGACCCGGTCCCGGCCGATCACCCGGCCCAGGAACTCCACCGCCTCCTCCGCCGCGAGGGGCGGGAGCCGGACCCGGTGGGCGCCCTCCAGGCCGATCAGCCCGGACCGGGCCGTCACCACGACGGCGCTCTCCCCGGCCTCCGGCAGCAGCGGCCGGACCTCGCACTCCCGCCGGGCGTCGTCCACCACGACGAGGGCCCGGCGCCCGGTCAGCCAGAGCTGCCAGGCCCACCGCGGGCCGCCGCCGCCGGGCGGGGCGGACCCGC
>NZ_JBEYVJ010000322.1:0-8096 GCF_040643935.1 Kitasatospora sp. NPDC047058
ACAGGCGAAAGCTCGTCAAAGAGAGCGCGCCACGGGCGCGCAAGGGTATCTATGAGCTCACCGGCGCTATGGCGTGCGGTGGTTGCAGGAAGGGGGCAACGCTCAACGCGGCAGTCCGCAAGAAGCAGGCGATCAGCGGATTCGCATACCGCTGCGGAAGCCGGGCGCGCACGGCCGGGCACGCCTGCGAAGGCGTCTACATGAAGCGGCACGAAGTCGAGTCCGAGGTTCGGCAGTTCCTAGAGGTGCACGCCCGAGGCATCGACGAATCGCCGGCCGCGGAAGTGCAGCGCGCACATGAATCGGACGCGGCCCGGAAACGGGCAGACAAGCAGCGCACTGCCCTCGAAAAGGATCACAAGAGGCTCACAGTCGCGCTGGCGCGACTTGCCGTCGACAAGAACGTGAACCCGGAGAACTACGAGGAAGACGTCTACGAACTCGCCGTCGCCGAACTCAAGCGGGATCGCGACAAGATCGCGCGGCAGCTGCAGCAGGCAACCGTCGTTGTGGAACAGCCGGCCTTCGGCGACTTCCGCCCGCTGGTCGTCGGACTCATGGCCGAGTGGGACACCCTCCTGACTGCGGAGCGAAACGCGATCATCCGCAAGCTCGTTCGACGCGTCGCGCTGGTCAAGACGCCCGAGGGCGAGGTGCGGGTCGAGATACACCCCATCTGGATGCCCGACCCCTGGGCGAAGGAATCCGTGTCCGCGGCGCACGACCTCGCGGCGTAAGCGCCAGACCGAGAAACGGGTCTCATTCGGGCCCGGCCTGCTGACAGCGCAGCCACATCGCGCCAGAATCAGGCGACGAGACCGCTACTAGTCAGTAGCAATCTCGTCGCTCGCCGGCCGGTCAAGGAGGACCCGTGTACAGCACCATGCAAGACGTCCCACTCACCGTCGCCCGAATCCTTGAACACGGGTCCACGATCCACGGTCGATCGACGGTCACCACCTGGGACGGCACCGGCCCGGTCGTGCGGACGTACGCCGAGGTAGGCGCCCGCGCGGCACAGCTCGCCTGTGCTCTGCGCGATGAGCTCGGCTGTACCGAGGCGAGTGTTATTGGAACGTTGATGTGGAACAACGCCCCTAAAACACTCGCTGCCTGACCTGCGGGAACGTGGGCGGTGCGGCACGGTCAGGGCTGCAGAACAGCAAGCGGCCCCCGTTCGGGATGATCCCGAACGGGGGCCGACTTGGTGCTGCTACTTCTGGGGGCGTGCGTTGCGGCGGTGCTGGGGGACGGCCCAGCAGTCGAGGGATCGGAACCGGAGCAGGCCGTCAGTCCACGGGCGGGGGTCGTGGGTGGCGCGGGGGGCGTGGTGTACCTCCCAGTACTCGCCCGCCAGGATGGACCAGCCTTCGGCGTGGCACTTCCTGAGCCCGCGCGTGTTGCCCTTTCGAGTGCCGTTGGCCAGGGCCACGATGAACGGCCGTGCCATCACGCCACCGCCCCGGCGGGGGCGCCCCAGAGGATGTGTTCGGGGTCGGGAAGTTCGATCGATGCCGCTTCGAGGGCACGGCGGTGTTCGACCTGCAGCCGCGCTTCGTGGTTGGTGACCCACCGGGGGACGACCTGAACCGTGCCGGGTCGGGGCAGGGTGAGCCGGGGGTCGTCCTGGGGTTCGCCCACCGGTGCGGGGGTGTACGGGCGGACTTCCGCGTTGTCCTCGCCGTTGAGTGGCTCTCGCCAGTCGATCAGGTGGGGCGGGAGCGGCGCCGGCGCGGGCCGGGCCGGCTCGGGTGTCGTAGGTGCGGCGGCCTTGGGCTGGTAGATGGGTCCCGGGTGTACGGGCAGGTAGAGCGCTATCAAGCCAGCAGCCAGGATTGCGGCCCAGGCGCCGAATGCCCAGGCGATAAAGTGCGTCATTGAGCCCTCCGCGGCTCCATGGCCCCGGGGGTGTGTCCAGCACCCGCCGGGGCTTTCTGTTGTTGTGGGGCGACGATAGCCGAACTCCTCTAAGTCATCTACCCATCTACTCCTCTAAGTAGAGTCACGCGCCGAGTCTTCGTACTCTTCTCGCATGCCCGACCCTGACCAGCGCCCGCGCCGCCTTCCGCCGTATCGCCTTGTTGCGGTTGAGCTGGCGGCAGAGATCCGCGCGGGTGAGTACGACTCGGGCAAGCTGTTCCCGTCGGAATCGGCATTGGCCACACGCTTCGGCCGAGCGACCATGACCATCCGGCGTGCGCTCGAATTGCTCCGGGACGACGGGCTGATCACGACCGAATGGGGACGGGGCTCCCTGGTCGTTCCGCCGAACGAGCGCCCGTCCGTGGGTGACAAGTAGCTCGGCCGGCCGGCCCACCCGCGTTTCCGACGCGCTGTCTGCATAAGCAGACAAGCGCGGGTCCTACCCTTGAACTGACTCACTGTCACTTCTAGGGGTTGGTCACCGTGCCTACGTTCCTGGTCGGCTCACGTGCAAGCGCCCTCGCGAGGGCGCAGGTTCGCGAGTACCTCGCCCCACTGCGCGAGCAGTTCCCGGATGTCAGGTTCACGCATCGGCCGATCCTCGAAGGGGGCGACCGTGACCGTCGTTCCCTCCTGTCCAGCGTTAGCGCCGTGAGCGGCGGGTCCGCCTTCAGTACGGAGCAGGAAGCGGCCCTAGTCCGCGGTGACGTTGACGTTGTGGTCCACTCCCTTAAGGATCTTCCGACGGCCAACCCCGAGGGGCTCGTGCTACTGCCTCCGCCGGGCCGCGAGGAAGTGCACGACGCGCTGTGCGGGTCGACGCTCGCCGGTCTCCCAAAGGGTGCGCGGGTGGGCACGGGCGCGGCCCGACGTGTCGCACAACTTCGGGCCGTACGCCCCGACGTTGAGTGCGTGCCGATCCGTGGCAACGTGCCCACCCGGTTGGCGAAGCTGCGGACGATGAAGCTCGACGCTGTCGTGCTGGCCGTCGCTGGTCTTCGCCGACTCGGTCGCGACGATGAGATCACCGAGGCTCTCCCGCTCGACCTGTTCCCGCCCAGCCCCGGGCAGGGCGCGCTCGGGATTCAGGTCCGCCAGGACAACAAGGCAATCCGGGACGTCCTCTCGACGGTTGGTGACGCTGCGGTCGACGCTGAGGTGCGCGCCGAGCGGGCCCTGCTCGCCGAGCTCCACGGGGGGTGCAGCGTCCCCGTGGGCGCGTACGCCGAGATGAGGCCGGACGGCTATCTCACGCTGTACGCCCAGGTGACATCGCTCGACGGCCGGCGCCGCGTGTCCGGTGAACTCCTCGGCCACGGCAGCGAGCCGGAGAAGTTGGGTGCCGCCCTGGCCGAAGAGCTGATCGACCAGGGCGCACGGTCCATCCTCGACGCGATCCGGCCCGCTGCTGCGGTCTAGCTGTTGAGCTGCCGGGCGATCTCTACCGCGCCATACGTGACGGTTGCGGTGGCGCCCGCCCGGCGGAGCGTGGTGCACAGCTCGGCGAGCGTCCGCACGTCCCGCCTGCCGGTCCCCGGGTCGAGCGGCGCTAGCTTGTTGTACTCCCCGGACACGGAGAACGGGAACAGGGGAGTGGTCGTCCGCGCTCGCAGGTCCCGGACCATGTCCCCGGTGAACAGCGCCGGTTCAAGTAGCAGTAGGTCGGCGCCGTCCTCGACGAGCCGCAGGGCCGCGCTGATGAACTCGCTCGGCCGGGTCGGGCTGATCTGAAATGCACGGTCCGCCCCGGCGTGCGGGGTCGCCCCCATGGTCAGCCGGAACCCGTCGTACAGGCTGCTGTGATAGATCACGTGCGGCATCACAGACCGGTCCTCGTACCCGGACTGGTCGAGCGCGTCGCGCGCGGCCCTGGTCGTGCCCAGCACCATGGACGCCGGGCCGATGATGTCGGCCCCGGCATCGGCATGGGCGACGGCCTGCTGCGCGGTGACCTCGATCGTGGCCGCGACGTCCGGGCGCCCGCGCTGGTCGGTCACGTAGCAGAGCCCGCCGGGGGTGTAGCTGCACAGGCAGGTTTCCGTCATGACGGCGACCTCAGGGGCGGCGTTCTTCGCCACGCGGACGGCGCGGGCCATCAGGGAATCCGAGGCCAGCGAGACACTGCCGGTCGCGTCCCGCGCGGTGGCCTGCGCGAAGATCTTCACAGACGGGATGCCGAGCCGGCTGCAGTCGCGCATGACGGTGGGGAGGCGGTCCACGGTCGTGGTCGGCATGGGGCCGTCGACGGCCTGCTCGTCGACGACCAGCAACACCATCGACAGGTGGGCAGGGGTGAGGGCCGGGCCGGTCAGCATCCGGTGGACGGCGGGGTTCGCCCGCGGGGGGCGGTTGCTCACTTCGGTGTCACGGGGGCTGTGCGTTGCGCTCATGGTCCCTCGCTTCCTTGGGTGATGAACCCGTCCCGGCCGCCGGATCTTGGCAGAGAGCAGCGGGCAGGACGGGGGTCTAGTGGGTGTTACCGGGCGTGCCGGGGCGGCCGGTGGAGCCGTCGCGCCTCGTACGGGTTCTCCATGTGCCGGGGCGCTGCGCACGTGAGGGCCCAAGACATCGGGACGCCGTCCCTGTTGACGAACTCGAACTTCACGGCGGTCCGCAGGGTCACACCGGTAATCGGGTCGAGCTTCCGAACGCGCCGGACGAACGTGCCCGTGCGCCCGTCGTGGTGGATGTACCGGCGTCCGATCGGCGGAAGTGCGAGATCTTCGACGCACCCGCCCGCCGCCCGCTCCGGACACTCGCAGCCGCTCGACGTCGCGTCGATCACTGTTACGGCGTAGGTGGCACTTTCGAGGCTGGCGTAGGCGTCCGGCGCCACGGGTTCGGCACGTTGTCGTCTCGGGATGGGCACGGTCGTTGCCGCCTTCCGGGAGGTCCTACGCGGCGCGGAGCTGATCGGCCGGCTCGCCCACGTAGGCGAGTTGCAGCCTGATGCCGCGCAGCGCGACGGCGTAGGCCGCACGGATCCGGTGCTCGATGACCGGCAGGACGTAGCGGGAGAGGGCGTCGAGGGGCACCCACTCGAACGCGTCGACCGCTTCGGTTCGGATCGGCAGGGACAGCGCTGCGGCGTCTGCGCTGACCATCAACCCACCATCGAGCACCACGGCCAACGCCTCGGCGGACCCCGTCTCCAGGTTCGCCGGGTGCTGTTCGAGGAGCAGCGCGCCCATGGTTGCGCGGCGCATCCCCATGCTGTCGGTGAGCGCCCGCGCGGCGGCCTCGGACACGGACTCCTTCGGGTGCACGCCGTCGCCGGGCAGCACCATGTCGGACCGGTGCTTCGGCTGCACCAGCAGAACACGGCCGAGCCGGTCACGGATCAGCACGGACACGTCGACACGGCGGCGCGGCTGCGGCGGGTCAAGGCGCAGGGGTTCCACAGGAGTTGTTCCGTTCCGTCAAATGGCTGTCTGGTGCCCGCCCCGAGCCGGGAATGGGTGGAGCGGGGCGGGGGTCGTGTGGTGAGAGCCCCCAGCCCTGTGAGCAGTACAGGGACAGGGGGCGGCGTGCGCGCGGCCCTGGGGGCACCCGCCCCCGGACCGCGCCCCGGCACGGTGCTGGTCTTCGATGCCGCGTGCCGAGCATGTGACCCGCCCTGGTCGTCCGTGGGTTGCACGGCGCTGTGCCAGGGCGGGGGTTTCCGGGGGCAGCGTCAGGTGTTGCCCTCGGAGCTTGCGGCCCGCTCTGATCACGTCCGGGGGGTTGCGTGACCAGAGCGGGCAGTCTCGGGGGATCGGGCTAGCCGGTGGCCGGTTCGTTGAGTTGGGCGCGGACGGCGGTGGCGCACTGTGGGTGGCGCGCGAGGAACCGGTCAAGGTCCCGGGCCGTCAACCGATCGCGCCGTCGCTGCGACGCGAGCAGCCAGGCCACCCGGCGCCATCCGTCGATCAGCCAGCACCGCGAGCGGTACAGCGCCGTACCCGCATGGGCTCTGATCCGTTCACCGAGCCGGACCCGAGGAACCGGTTCGATCAGGAGCCGGGCCCACATGTCCGGTGTGCCGTTGTCCAGCATCCACCGGGCCAGGCTCGCCGCGGCGAACCGTGTGGTGAGCGATCGGCGGATCATGGGGAGTTACCTTCCTTCGATGGCCGGCAGCCGGAAGAAGCGGTGTCGGCGCGGCCGGGCGTGCCGACCACGGGCGGGCGTCACCTGAGCGTCACGCGTCCCTGCGTACTCCCAAATGCGGTCGTTGATTCGGGCGATGCAGTCGGTGCAGGCGTACAGCGGGGCAGTCAGTCCACCGGGGGCGGTCGCGGGGCCGAGCCAGAGAACCGGCAGGCCGCGACGTCCGCAGTAGAACCAGCAGTCGCCGGACACCCACGAGCTTCCGTCGCCGACCTGCGGGGGCAGCGGCCGGTCGCCACGGGCGAGGCCAGCCAGGACGGTGGTTGTGGCGGCGAGTTCAAGCGTTGTCACAGCGGTTCCACTGCCGGGCGCGCCACCATGCCCAGTTCCGCCAGCAGGCGGTACGACCGGTGCCCGGGGTGACCCCACAGGTGGAGCCGGATGAACTCCTGGTAGTCCGTGACGCTGGACACCTCGCCGGAGTCGGCGAGGCACTGCCGGCCGGCCTCGTCCTCGGAGACGCAGGTGAGCACGTAGGCCGGCGGGTCGACGTCGGGCCCGTAGTCGGGTTCGATCGTCCACTCGTTGTGCCGCGTAACCGTCTCGGACTCGATCCGGTCCGCACTGAGGGGGTGGGTCGTCGGGTTGGGCGTCCACAGCCCGTCGTCACGGATCACGCTGCGACCGCCGGGTCGGGCTCCGGGGTCGGGTATCGGCTGTCCGGGATCGAGACGACGAGGATGGTCGGCTCGTCCCCGTAGGGTTCGACGTTCGCGGGGGTCGTCGTCCACTCCGTACCGCCGGTGCTCGGCCTCAGGTAGACCTCGCCCCCCTGCGTGGCCATGTAGGTGCCGAGCCGGCCGGTACGCCGGTCCCTCACCAACTCACCCGGCCGGGGGCGGTATCGGGGCTTCGCGGGGGATGCGGGGGTGCGTCTACGCGCCATGGGGGCTCCGTTCCGTAACGCAATGGCTACCGGGTGCGCCAACTGTCCTCTAAGCTTCGGGGCTATTCAACTTGTCTCCAGCAGTTCGTTTGGTAGGGCGAATCGCCGTGAACAAAAGGGAACTTGACCCCGAAGCCTCACCGGCTGGCGAGTTCGGGGCGCTGCTTCGCACGTCACGGGAGCAGCGGGGGTGGACGCAAGAACATCTCGCGTTACTGGTCGGCTGCACGTCGTCGTACATCTCGGCACTCGAACATGGCCGTAGGAAACCAAGTCAACAGATCGCAACAGCACTTGACAGAGCGTTTGGTTCCGGAGAGCAGTTCCTGAGGGAGTGGGGCACGTCAGGTCAGAGGGCCTTGTTCGAGGGCTTCGACGAGTACGTGCGCAGCGAGTCGAAGGCAACAACGCTGCGGCTGTTCGAGATCAACATCATCCCGAGCTTGCTGCAGACACCTGACTACGTCCGTGCCTACCAGGCGGCGCCTGTACTGCGCGGTGTTGCAACTGAGGAGCAGGCCGACAAGCGAACCGAGCTGCTGTTCCGCAGGCAGCAGGCCCTCAGTCGAGACCCGGCGCCGTTCGTTCAGGCGGTCATAGACGAGGGGGCACTGCGTCGACCGATCGGGGGCCGTGACGTCATGAGCGCACAACTCCGGTACCTTGAAGCCCTTGCGGCTCGTCCTCGCTTCCTGCTTCAGGTGGTCCCGTTCTCGGCAGGCGAGGCTAGACCGTTCGCGCATCCAATTACGTTGCTGACCATGCCGAACAGGTCCATCGTTGGCTATAGCGAGACGGAGCGGCGCGGCTTTCTTGAGCGTGATCCCAAGACGCTGGCTGACTGGACCAGTGAGTACGATCACCTGCAAGGCGAGGCGTTGTCCCGGGCTGCGAGCATCGAGTTCATTCGAGAAGTGCGGAAGGGTTTTGATCATGGATGACCTGCACGGCGCCGCTTGGCGCAAGAGCTCCCACAGTGCCCAGGCAGGACAGTGCGTCGAGGTCTCGGACAGCCTTCCCGGCAACGTCCCGGTACGTGACTCCAAGGACCCCATGGGGCCCGCGCTGGTCTTCCAGGCTGATGCGTGGTCGGCCTTCGTCTCTGCCATCCGGGCCGGCGAGTTCGGGGCCGTCTGAC
>NZ_JBEYVJ010000323.1:0-8073 GCF_040643935.1 Kitasatospora sp. NPDC047058
GTCGCCGTGCTCGGCGCGGTGCTCTCCACCGTCTACCGCGACGGCATGGCCGACAAGCTGGACCGGCTGCCGACCGAGGCGCTCCCACGGGCCCTTCCGCATGCGGTGCGCCGTCCGGACGGCGCACCGGCTCAGGCCTTCTTGGCGCACTCCTGGCAGGTGCCGAAGATCTCCAGGGTGTGCGCGATGTCGCTGAACCCGTGTTCGGCGGCGACCGAGTTGGCCCAGCGCTCGACGGCCGGCCCCTCCACCTCGACGGTGGCGCCGCAGCTCCGGCAGACCAGGTGGTGGTGGTGCCCGCTGCTGCACCGGCGGTAGACGGCCTCGCCGTCGGCGGTGCGCAGCACGTCCACCTCGCCCGCGTCGGCGAGCGACTGCAGGGTGCGGTAGACCGTGGTCAGGCCGACCGAGTCACCGCGGTGCTTGAGCATGTCGTGGAGCTCCTGCGCGCTGCGGAAGTCCTCGATCTCGTCCAGGGCCGCCGAGACGGCGGCACGCTGCCGGGTCGAGCGGGCGCGCGGCGACGGGCCTGCGGTGGTCACCGTGGGTCCTCCTGGGGGTGTGGGCGTCTCGCACCTCATTGTGCCAGCCCTGCCCTCCGCCCCGGAGCGGTCGCGTCGGACGGGGCCGGTGCGGGCAGTTGGACGTCGCAGACCTGCGGTCCGGCGTCGGGTGCGGTCCGGTGCCGGCGGCGGGCGAGCGGGGCGGCGAGCGCGCCGAAGACCGCGAAGAGGACGATGGCGAGCAGCACGATGGCCGGGCCGGGGGGCAGTTCGGCCTGGTACGAGCCGGTGACGCCGGCCAGTGAGACGACCACGCCGAGGGCGATCGAGGCGGCCTGGGTGGCGGCGAAGGAGCGGGTGAGCTGCTGGGCGGCGACCACCGGGACCACCATCAGTGCGCTGACCAGCAGCAGGCCGACGACGCGCATGGCGACGGTGACGGTGACCGCGGCCATCACGGCGAGCAGCAGGTTGAGGGTGCGGACCGGCAGGCCGGTGACGCGGGCGAAGTCCTCGTCCTGGCAGACCGCGAAGAGCTGGCGGCGCAGGCCGACGGTGACGGCGATGACCACGGCGCCGAGGACGGCGATGGTGACCAGGTCGGCCGGGTCGACGGTGAGGATGGAGCCCCAGAGGTAGCTCTCCAGGTTGGTGGCGCTGCCCTGGGGGGACTTGGAGACCAGGAGCTTCCCGCAGGCCATGCCGCCGTAGAAGAGCACGGCCAGGGCGATGTCCCCGCGCTGGTTGCCGCGGGAGCGGACCAGTTCCATGGTGACGGCGCCGAGCACGCAGACCAGGACGGCCATCCAGACCGGGCTGGTCTGGAAGACGAAGCCGAGGCCGACGCCGGTCATCGCGACGTGGCCCATGCCGTCGCCCATCAGCGCCTGCCGCCGCTGCACCAGGTAGATGCCGACGGCGGGTGCGGTGAAGCCGACCAGCACGGCGGCGATCAGGGCGCGCTGCATGAAGTCGTAACTGAGCATCTCGGTCATGCCAGCAGTCCCTGGGGGTGGTGGAAGTCGGCGTGGGGGTGGACGTGGTCGTGGCCGGGCAGGGCGTGCAGGCCGGTGTTGGGGACGGGCGGGCCGTCGTGGGCGACGCAGCCGTCGCGGAGCAGTACGACGCGGTCGATCAGCGGCTCCAGCGGCCCGAGTTCGTGCAGTACCAGCAGGACGGCGGCGCCGCGGGCGACCTCGGCGCGCAGCGTGTCGGCGAGCACCTGCTGGCTGGCGGCGTCCACGCCGGCCATCGGCTCGTCCATGATCAGCAGGTCGGGGGAGCCGACCAGGGCACGGGCGATCAGCACCCGCTGCTGCTGGCCGCCGGAGAGGTCGGCGACGCCGTCCCGGGCGCGGTCGAGCATCCCGACGGCGGCCAGGGCGCGGTCCACCGCGTCGCGGTCCTTGCGGCGGAACGGCAGCAGCCGGTGCTGGGGCAGCCGCCCGGTGGAGACCACCTCGCGGACGGTGGCCGGGACGCCGGAGGCGGCGGTGGTGCGCTGCGGCACGTAGCCGATCCGGTGCCAGGCGCGGAACCGGGCGAAGGGCGTGCCGAACAGCTCCAGGCCGCCCTGCTCCAGCGGGACGGCGCCGATGACGGCCTTGACGGTGGTGGACTTGCCGGAGCCGTTGGCGCCGAGCAGGGCGACGACCTCGCCGGGGTTCACGGTGAGGTCGACGCCGCGCAGCACCGGCCGGCCGCCGCGGGAGGCGACGGCGTTGCCGAGACGGACGGCCGGGGGTGTCGGGTGGGTCATGGCGTGCTGTCGTCCCGTCAGCTGGTGGTCGCGGGGGTGGTCGCCGGGGCGGCGGCAGGGGTGCCGGGGGCGGCGGCGGTCGCGCCGAGCGCGGCCCGGAGGTTGGCGAGGTTCTGCCGCATCACCGTCAGGTAGTCGTCCTTGGCGGGCTCCTTGACGCCCTCCAGGGGGTCCAGGACGGCGGTCTTGAGGCCGAGGTCCTTGGCGACGGTCTCGGCGAGCTTGGGGCTCACCAGGGTCTCGAAGAAGACCGTGGTGGCGCCGTTGTCCCTGGCGGCCTTCTGCACCTCGGCGAGGCGGGCCGGGGTGGGCTCGGACTCGGGGTCGACGCCGTTGATGGCGACCTGGGTGAGGCCGTAGTGGTCGGCGAGGTAGCCGAAGGCGGCGTGGCTGGTGACGAAGGTCCGGGACGTGGCGTCCTTCAGGCCGGCCTTGAAGTCCTCGTCCAGGGCGGTCAGCCGGGCGACCAGCTCGTCGGCGTTCTTCCGGTAGTCGGCGGCGTGGGCCGGGTCGGCCTCGGCGAACCCGGCGCCGACGCTCCTGGCGACCGCCGCGTACCGGGTGGGGTCGAGCCAGATGTGCGGGTCGCCGGCGGGGCCGGCGTGGTCGTGCCCGTCGCCCTCGGCGTGGCCCTCGTCGAGGTGGTGGTCGGCGAGCGGGGAGGCCGCGGTGGCGTCGACCGCGCGCTTGGTGCCGGAGACGGCCTTGTCGACGGTGGGCTGCAGGCCCTTGAGGTAGACGACGGCGTCGGCCTTCTTGACGCGGGCGACCTGCTTGGCGGTGAGCTCCAGGTCGTGCGGCTCGACGCCGGCCGGGGTGAGGTCGGTGACCTTCACGTGCTCGCCGCCGATCTGCGCGGCCAGGAACTCCATCGGGTAGAAGGAGGCGACGACGTCCAGCTTGCCGTCCGAGCCCTGGGCCTTGCTCTCGCCACCGCAGGCGGTGAGCAGCAGGGTGCCGGAGAGGGCGGCGGCGGTCAGGGCTATGGCAGTGCGGACAGGTCGTCGGATCATCATGACAACCATTCTCAGGTTAGATGGAAATGATTGTCAAATCACTCGGACGGGTGAACGGGGGGTGGCGACCAGTGGGGGCGGACCGGTCCTCACGACGAGTGGGAGGGGGCGGGCGATACCGATTTGAACCACCTACCCATGAGGCCGGTAACCTGAGGTATTCGGGTACGCGCAACCAGCCGTGCCCTGACCGTGCCGTCGTACTGAAGAGAGCACTGTGGCCGCCGACAAGATCGACACGATCGTCAGCCTGAGCAAGCGCCGTGGCTTCGTCTACCCCTGCAGCGAGATCTACGGCGGCACGCGTGCCGCCTGGGACTACGGGCCGCTGGGCGTCGAGCTGAAGGAGAACATCAAGCGCCAGTGGTGGCGCGCGATGGTCCAGGCCCGTGAGGACGTCGTCGGACTCGACTCGTCGGTGATCCTGGCCCGCGAGGTCTGGGAGGCCTCCGGCCACGTCGCCACCTTCAACGACCCGCTGACCGAGTGCCTCTCCTGCCACAAGCGCCACCGGGCCGACCACCTGGAGGAGAAGTACGAGGCCAAGCACGGCTTCCCGCCGCCGAACGGCCTCAAGGACATCAACTGCCCGGACTGCGGCACCAAGGGCTCCTTCACCGAGCCCAAGGACTTCTCCGGCATGCTGAAGACCCACCTCGGCGTCACCGAGGAGGCGAGCGGCCTGGCGTTCCTGCGCCCGGAGACCGCCCAGGGCATCTTCACCAACTTCAAGGCCGTCCAGACCACCTCGCGCAAGAAGCCGCCGTTCGGCATCGCCCAGACCGGCAAGAGCTTCCGCAACGAGATCACCCCCGGCAACTTCATCTTCCGGACCCGTGAGTTCGAGCAGATGGAGATGGAGTTCTTCGTCAAGCCGGGCGAGGACGAGCAGTGGCACGAGTACTGGCTCCAGCAGCGCTGGGACTGGTACGTCGACCTCGGCCTGCGCACCGAGAACATGCGCTTCTTCGAGCACCCGAAGGAGAAGCTCTCCCACTACGCCAAGCGCACGGTGGACATCGAGTACCGCTTCAACTTCGGCGGCAGCGAGTTCTCCGAGCTCGAGGGCATCGCCAACCGCACCGACTACGACCTCACGGTGCACAGCGAGGCCTCCGGCCAGGACCTCAAGTACTTCGACCAGGAGTCCGGCGAGCGGTACTTCCCGTTCGTCATCGAGCCGGCGGCGGGCCTCAACCGCGCCATGCTGGCCTTCCTGATCGACGCCTACTTCGAGGACGAGGCGCCGAACGCCAAGGGCGTCATGGAGAAGCGCGTCGGCATGCGGCTCGACCCGCGTCTGGCCCCGGTCAAGGTCGCGGTGCTGCCGCTGTCGCGCAACGCCGACCTCTCGCCGAAGGCCCGCGGCCTCGCCGCCGACCTGCGCACCGCGTGGAACGTCGAGTTCGACGACGCCGGCGCGATCGGCAAGCGCTACCGCCGCCAGGACGAGATCGGCACCCCGTTCTGCGTCACCGTCGACTTCGACACGCTTGAGGACAACGCGGTGACCGTCCGCGACCGCGACACCATGTCGCAGGAGCGGGTCTCGCTGGACCAGGTGAAGTCGTACCTGGCGGCCCGCCTGATCGGCTGCTGACGACCGACCGTCCTGCCGGGGAGCCCCCCGTCCGCCTCCGGGCGGGCGGGGGGCTCCCTGCGTCGGTGGGGCGCCGCACGCCTTAGCGCCGGCCCCAGCGGGAGCGGGCCGGGGCGGCCGGGGTGGTGGGCAGACCGGCCGTGCGGAGGGCGGCGAGGGTGGTGCGGTGCCGCCCCGCGTCCTCGGCCAGGGCCGCCAGCAGCGCGTCGTACAGCTCCGGGAGGCCGGTCAGCGCGTCGGCGAGCCGGACCAGTTCGGCCGGCGGCCGCAGCGCCACCAGCTCGCGCAGCAGCACGGCGGGCAGCGGTGCGGGCAGTGTCGAGGCCAGCGCGGTGAGGTCGGCGGTGGCCCGCCCGGCCGCCTGGCGGAGCAGCGTCCGGGCGTCGGCGGAGCGGCCGGCCCGTTCCAGCGCGGCGGCGAGGGCGGCCAGTCCGGCGGTCGGGGCGGAACCCCACTCCCAGAGCAGGGTCGCGCTGTCGGCGTGCTGCCCGGCGCGTTCCAGCGCCGCCAGCAGCGCCGGCAGGGTGTCGGGCGGGTAGCTCCAGAGGGCGTGGAACAGTTCGGTGGCCTCCTCGCCCAGGCCGGCCGCGCGGAGGGCGGCGAGGGTGCCGGCGGCCTGGCCGGGAGTGCCGCGGGCCGCGCCCCGGGCCAGCTGGAGGGAGGCGCCGGGCGGGCCGCCGCGGACCAGCAGGCCGGCCAGGTGGGCGGTGTCGGGCGGGAGGAGCAGGGTGGCCGCCTGGCCGAGCAGGGCGGCGGTCTCCGGGGCGGCGCCCTGGCGGTGCAGGGTGGCGATCCGTTCGGCGAGGGCGGCGAGCTCGGCGGGGGAGCGGCGGCGGGGGGCCTTCGGGGCCGGGGGCGGCGGCGGGGGCGGGACCGCCTCGGTTTTGGCTGGGCCGGGCGGGGCCGGCGGCTGCGGTGTCTTCGGCCGGCGCTCGGGCCGGGGGCGGGCCTTGCCGAAGCGGGCGCCGGTGACCGGGGGCGGCGGCGGGGGAGCCGGGTGCTGTTCCGGCCCGGCCGTGGGGGCGGGGGTTTCCTCGTAGGCGCCGTCGAAGCGGGCGCCGGTGGGCCGGCGGGGGCCGGGACTGCGGGGCGCCGGCTGGCGCAGGCGGTCCTCCAACGCCGTGAGCTGCTCGCTCAGTTCGAGGCAGCGGGCGCCGAGTCCTTCGCGCAGCGTCCGCGCCTGCGCCAGCTGCCGCAGCAGCTCCCCGTCCGGCCGCTGCCGCTCCGGCACGGCCTGCAAGGCCTCGGCCAGCCGCCGTTCACGTTGATTGGCGTACTGCCGGGCTCGTAGTAACTCGTCCAGTTCCTCCCGGAGTTCGAGCGCGTCCTGCTCCGTCTCGCCGGTGTGCTGACCTGTGGGTTGTCCTGTGTGCCGTATTTGCATGATCGCCGCACCCTGTCCATCTCGACCCTGACTGCGGGTCATCCTGGCGTCGGCATACGGCGGCCGCGTTACGGCAGTGCGTCCAACGGTTTGCGAGTGGTGTCCAGGAGCCCGCAGACGGTGACGGCGGTGAGCAGTGCGGCGGTTGCGGCGCGCAGCAGGGCCGCCTCGTAGTACGCGGCCGCGGACCAGTGGGCGGCGAGCAGGCCCGCCATCGCCCCAGTCAGGGCGGGTAGTGCCAGCCGGAGCGCGACCCGCGCGGTGGCGGCGGCCAGCACCACCACCCCGGCCGCGGCGGCCAGCCGGGGCGTGCCGAAGGTGCCGGCGTAGCGGATCGCGAGGGCGGGGGCGAGAAAGAGCACGAGCCCGGCGCGCAGACCGTCCGCGAGCGCCGTCCCGGCCGGCCCGTGCGGGTGGTCGCGCCGCGGCACGAACCGGGTCACGGTGAGGACGGCCACCGCGGCCAGTGCCCCCGGCAGCCGGTCGCCGAGCCGGGCCGGGTTGTAGAGCAGCACGGTGTCGTACAGCGCGAGCATCAGGGAGCCGTAGGCCCAGAGGTCGATCGCGAAGAGGAACAGCCGCGGCGGACGGGGGGCGGTGTCCGCCTCGCGCGCCGCGATCCGGGCGAGGAGCGGCGGGGTGACGAGCGCCGACAGCACCCGGAGGGCGATGTCGTCCACCGTGTACGGATTGCGCAGGTCCCACTCCACGGCGCAGAACGCGACGGTGTACGACGCGGCGGCGAGCGGGACCAGCGGGGAGCGGGCCACCCGGACGTACAGCCCCCGGTCGAGCCGGCGCAGTACGGCGGCGAACGCCAGCAGGACGAGCGGCAGTTCGAGGAAGGCCTGGACGCGCAGGACGGACGGCGCGAGCAGCTCGGGGGCGGGCGTGTGCGCGGCGACCCGGTCGACGAACGGATTGCCGCGCGGCACGGCGAACCAGCCGGGCGGCAGGTACTGCGCGATGAACGCCGTGCTCCCGCCGTGCACGCGCTGGACGTAGACGGCGAAGGCGAGTTGGTTGAGGAGGATCAGCGCCACCACGGCCGCGAGCAACGCCTCCGGCCCGGGTGTGCGCCGGCGTCCGGGCCGGGGCTTGCGTCCGGGCGGGGCGTCGTGCCCGGCCGGGCTCTCGCGCCGCAGCACCTTCGGGGCGAGGAGGAGTGCGGCGCCCACCGAGACGACCACCGCGCCGTCCAGCACGGGGGCGATCGTGCTCACCGCGCCAGCCGGGTGCGGGCCTCCATCAGGGCGAACCCGAGCAGGTTCTCCCCGCGCCAGGCGGCCGGCCGCTGCGCCCGTTCGTCGTCCGCCGCGAGCCCGATGCCCCAGAGCCGGTCCACCGGGCTGGCCTCGACCAGGACGCGGTTGCCGGTGCCGAGGAGGTAGGCGCGCAGGGCCTCGTCCTGCCCGAACTTGGCGACGTTGCCCCGGACGACGAGCTCGAACCGCGCGGCGGCCCAGGCGGGTTCGTGGAACCCCCGGACCAGCCGGCCCAGCTTCTTCGCCTCGGCCGGGGTGCGGGCCTCCAGGATCCGGGGCACGATCTCCTCGTCCCCGAACAGCCGGGCCTTCCCGGCCATCATCCAGTGCTCGGCGGTGGCGTACCGGACCTCGTCGACGGTGAACGCGGACGGCCACCACTGGCTCAGCGAGCCCGGCCCGACCGACCCGTCCTGCCGCGGCCGGTGCCCCCAGAACATCAGCCACTTCGGCGGTCGCCCAGCGCGGCACCGTGGTGATGAAGGTCGAGGTCTTCGGCACGCAGCCGGTGGACCCCGAGGTCGTCAAGGGCATGGCCAAGCAGCA
>NZ_JBEYVJ010000324.1:0-8042 GCF_040643935.1 Kitasatospora sp. NPDC047058
GTACCGGTCGTGGCTGAGCGCCAGCACCACCAGGTCGTGCTCGCGCAGGTCGTGCGAGACGTTCTCCAGGTCGAGCAGGACGGGCCCGTCCGGGCTCCGGCTTACGATCAGGCATGACCTCTTCCTCGTCCTCGTCCTCGCTGTCGCTCTGGTCCAAGGACTCGGTCCTCTCCGTCGCCTCGGCCGGCAGCGTGCTGTCGATCGGCTCGGTCGGCTCGGTGCTCTCGGTGGGCTCGGTCGGCAGCGTGCTGTCCCTCGGCTCGGTGGGCTCGGCGCTCTCCGCGCTGTCCGGTGGCTCCTGGCTGAGCCTCGGCTCGCTGCTGTCGGCCAACTCCCGCTGGTCGGTGCTGTCCTGGCGGTCGCGGAACGGCCTGATGGCGGCCGGCGTGGTCGCGGCCGCCGCGGGCGCCGTCCTCGCCGCGGGCAGCACGGCGCGCCCCTCGAAGTGACACCGCGGCCTCGGGTCGAGCCGGACCACCGCTGCCCCCGGGCAGTGGCGGTTCGGCTCGACCCGAGGCCGTTTCCGCAGGTGGGAGGCGGTTTCGACGGAGCATCAGGTGGCGTAATGCGGTAGCAACGAAAAACCCGCCGGTACGGCCCTAGGGTTCTCGCCGAACCGACCACCCGATACCGGAGCGGCGCCGATGACCAGCGAGAACCCCCAGCGGGCCGGAGCCCGGCGACTACGCGCCGACCGGGCCCGGCAGGTCGCGGACGTCCTGCGCCGGCAGGTGCTGAGCGAGGCGTTCAAGGACGGTCCGCTGCCGCACGAGGACCGGCTCGCGGACGAGTTCGGCGCGTCGCGGAACACCATCCGGGAGGCGCTGGACCTGCTGCGCGGCGAGGGCCTAGTCCGCCGGGTGCCCGGCTCGGGGACGCTGGTGGTGGCCGGGAAGGTGCCGCACGGGCTGGACCGGCTGCAGGGCCTCGCCGAGACCCTGCACGAGCACGGCGAGGTGACCAACGAGGTACGCGCCTTCGGCCCGGTCCGCGCACCCGGCCCGGTGGCCCGCCGGCTCGGGCTGCCCGACGGGGCGGACGTCGTCTACGTCGAGCGGCTCCGCCGGCTGAACGGCCTGCCGCTCTCGCTGGACCTCACCTACCTGGCGCCCGACATCGGCGCCGGGCTGGCGGCGGAGGACCTGGCGGGCCAGGACGTCTTCCGGCTGATCGAGGAGGTCACCGGACAGCCGCTCGGCCGCGCCGACATCACCCTGGAAGCGGTCAACGCCGACCCGCACTCCGCCACCGTCCTCGAAGTACCGCGCGGGGCGGCCCTGTTGATGCTGGAGCGGCTCACCGCACTGGCCGACGGGCGGCCCGTCGACCTGGAGTACGTCCGTTTCCGCGGCGACCGGCTGACCATGCAGGGCCAGCTGCTGCGCGACACCCCCTGAAGCCCCGATCCCCCGGAGGAAGCCGCCCATGGCGCTCGCCGACCACCGCTCCGACGTACCCGTGACGATCGACGCCTCACTCTGCATCGACGGCTGCACGCTCTGCGTCGAGATGTGTCCGCTGGACTCGCTGGCCATCGACCCGGAGAGCAACAAGGCCTACATGCACGTCGACGAGTGCTGGTACTGCGGCCCGTGCGCCGCCCGCTGCCCCACCGGCGCGGTCACCCTCAACATGCCCTACCTACTTCGCTGAGGATCCGTCAGATGCCGTACACCACACGCCCGGCCGGACCGCTGCTCGCGGCGTGCGCCCTCGCCGCCGCGACCGCCTGCTCCTCCTCGGCGGGGGCCGGCGGCACCACCGTCGAGGTCGTCGTCGGCTACCAGTCGAAGACCATCAACACCGTCACCGCCGGCACCCTGCTGCGCGCCCAGGGCTACTTCGAGCAGCAGCTCGCCGAGCAGGGCCGCAAGGACGGGAGGACGTACAAGGTCACCTGGCAGGACTACGACTCCGGCGCGCCGATCACCGCGCAGATGCTCGCCGGGAAGACCGACATCGGCTCGATGGGCGACTACCCGCTGCTGATCAACGGCTCCCGCGCCCAGGAGGCCGGCGGGCCCGGCACCCGGCTGGTCTCGGTGACCGGCTACAACCTGCTCGGTGCGCTCAACTCCGTGGTGGTGCCGAACGGTTCGACCGCGCACACGCTGGCCGACCTGAAGGGGAGGAAGGTCTCCACCTCCGCCGGCTCGGCCGCCGACGGCACCCTGGTCCAGGCGCTCGCCAGGGCCGGCGTGGCGGACGCCGAGATCCAGAAGCAGAACCAGCAACCCGCCGTCGGTGACTCGGCGTTGAAGGCCGGCGGGGTGGACGCGCTGGCGCAGTTCGTGGCCTGGCCCGGCGCCGTGGTCTTCGCCGGGGACGGCCGGCTGCTGTACGACGGGGCCGCCCTCGGCCGGCCGACGCTGCACGGCGTGGTGATCCGGCAGGCGTTCGGCACCGGGCACCCGGAGGTGGTGCAGGCCTTCCTGCGCGCCCAGGCGGCCGCCACCGGCTTCCTCAACGAGCACCCGCTGGAGGCGAGCCGGAAGGTCGCCGAGGCCACCGGCCTGCCGCCCGAGGTGGTGCACCTCTACAACGGCCCGAACGGCATCGCCACCTTCGCCACCCCGCTGGCCCCGGAGCTGCTCGACGCGCTGCGCGAGGACGTGCCGTTCCTCCGCTCGGTGGGCGTGCTGAAGGCGCTGGACGTGGAGCGGTTCGTCGATCCCTCGTACCAGCAGCGGGCCGCCCTGCCCGCGATCGCCCCGGCCCGGATCACCGGCACCGACCCGGTCTGCAACCGCCCGGCCGAGGACCCGAAGCTGGCCGGCGAGATCTGGTACGACGGCGAGGACACCACCCGCCCGGCCGCCGACCCCGGCTGCCTGCTGCGGGCGCTGAAGGACCCCGCGAAGAAGGTCCGCGCCGCGTACGTGCCGGACGCCGCCACCGGCACCCGGTGGTTCGCGGACAAGGACTGGTGGGTGCAGGACGCCGCGGCGCTGCTGCCGTTCACCACCGAGGACGGCGCGAAGGCCTACCTGGCGGCCCACCCCGGCGCCCGGCAGCTGTCGTACCGGGAAGCGCTGGCCGCGTCATGAGGCCGCCGCGACGGCTGGTGCGGGCCGCGGCACTGCTGGCGTCCGCCGGGCTCTGGCAGCTGCTGACGTCGCAGCACGTGCGGCTGTGGGTGCGGTTCGACCACCTGCCGACGGCCGTCGAGGTCTGGCGGGCGTTCACCGCGCGGCTCGGCACCGCGGAGTACTGGCAGGACCTGGCGGACAGCCTGCGGCGGATTGGCGGCGGCTTCCTGCTGGCGGCGGTGCTCGGGGTGGCGCTCGGGGTGCTGACCGCCCGCTCCCGGTGGGCCGCCGACCTGCTCGGGCCGGTGCTGGAGGTGGTCCGGCCGGTCCCGGCGATCGCGCTGGTGCCGGTGGCGATCATGCTGTTCCCGGAGAACGAGCAGGGGATCGTGTTCATCACCTGCACCGCCGCGTTCTTCCCGGTCCTGGTCGCCACCCGGCACGCGGTGCGGGCGGTGCCCCCGCTGTGGGAGGAGGCGGTCCGGACGATGGGCGGCGGGCGCGCGCGGGTGCTGTGGAGCGTGGTGCTGCCCGGTGCGCTGCCGGGCGTGGTCGGCGGGCTGTCGGTGGGCATCGGGGTGGCCTGGATCTGTGTGATCTCGGCGGAGATGGTCTCGGGGCAGTTCGGCGTCGGGTACCGGACGTGGTCCGCGTACACCGTGCTGGACTACCCGGGGGTGTTCGTCGGAATGGCCACCATCGGGGTGCTGGGCTGGGCCACCTCCGGGACGGTCGAGCTGATCGGCCGCCGGCTCACCGCCTGGCTGCCGCCGGCCGCGGCCGGGCGGAGCGCCGCACCGGCCCCGGTCCGGCCGGCGCCGGCGGTCCGGCCGGCACGTCAGGAGGCGGGGGTATGAGCCTGCGGCTGACCGCCCGGGGCCTGTGCCTCGGCCACCCCGGACACCCGGTGCTCGACGGGGTCGACCTGGACGTCGCGCCCGGCGAGGTGCTGACCGTGGTCGGCGTCTCGGGCGGCGGAAAGTCCACCCTGCTGCGCGCGCTGGCCGGGCTGCTGCCTCCGCTCGGCGGCGAACTGCTCGCGGACGGGCGGCCGTTGCGCGGCCCCGGCGCCGAACGAGCGCTGGTGTTCCAGGAGGACGGCCTGCTGCCCTGGCGGACCGTCCGGCGCAACGTCGAGCTCCCGCTGGCCGTCCGGCGCACCCCGCGCGCGGAGCGGTCCGGCCCGGTCGCCGACTGGATCGGCCGCGTCGGCCTGGCCGGCCTGGAGCGCCGGCTGCCGCGCGAGCTGTCCGGCGGGCAGCGCCAGCGGGTGCAGCTCGCCCGGGCCCTGGTCGGCGCGCCGCGGGCGGTGCTGATGGACGAGCCGTTCGGCGCGCTGGACGCGCAGACCCGGGCGGCGATGCAGCAACTCCTGTTGTCCGTCTGGGAGAAGGAGCGCTGCACGGTCGTCTTCGTCACCCACGACGTGGACGAGGCGCTGCTGCTCGGCGACCGGGTCGCCGTCCTCGGCGGCGGGACGGTGGCGGCCGTCCACGCCGTCCCCTACTCCCGTGACCCCGCCGCCCGTTCCGAGCCGGCCGTCGCCGCCCTGCGCGAGCTGCTGCTGGCCCAGTTGTCCGGGGCCGGCCGGCCGGTACCCGAGGAAGGTTCCCCATGAAGATCCCCGACCTGGCCGAGGCCCGGCGGCTGAGCTGTGACGTGCTGGTGGTCGGCGGCGGTACCGCCGGATCGATGGCCGCGATCAGCGCGGCCGAGGCCGGGGCGAGCGTCCTGCTGCTGGAGAAGGCGCACGTGCGGCACTCCGGCGCGCTGGCGATGGGCATGGACGGCGTCAACAACGCCGTCGTCCCGGGCCGGGCGGACCCGGACGACTACGTCGCCGAGATCACCCGCGCCAACGACGGCATCGTCGACCAGCGCACCGTCCGGCAGACCGCCACCCGCGGCTTCGCGATGGTGCAGCGGCTGGAACGGTACGGCGTGAAGTTCGAGAAGGACGAGCACGGCGGGTACCAGGTCCGCCAGGTGCACCGCTCGGGCAGCTACGTGCTGCCGATGCCGGAGGGCAAGGACGTCAAGAAGGTGCTCTACCGCGTCCTGCGGCAGCGCCACATGCGCGAGCGGATCACCATCGAGAACCGGGTGATGCCGGTGCGGGTGCTCACCGCGGGCGGCCGGGCGGTGGGCGCCGCCGGATTCGACACCCGCAGCGGGGAGTTCGTCACGGTGTCGGCCGGCGCGGTGGTGCTCGCCACCGGTCCGTGCGGCCGGCTCGGCCTGCCCGCCAGCGGCTACCTGTACGGGACGTACGAGAACCCGACCAACGCCGGGGACGGCTACGCGATGGCGTACCACGCGGGCGCGGAGCTGAGCGGCATCGAGTGCTTCCAGATCAACCCGCTGATCAAGGACTACAACGGGCCGGCCTGCGCGTACGTGGCCAATCCGTTCGGCGGCTACCAGGTGAACCGGCACGGCGAGCGGTTCGTCGACTCCGACTACTGGTCCGGGCGGATGATGGCCGAGTTCGCCGCCGAACTCGCCTCCGACCGCGGCCCGGTGTACCTGCGGACCACCCACCTGCCGGAGGAGACCGTGCAGGCGCTGGAGTCGATCCTGCACACCACCGAGCGGCCCAGCCGGGGGACGTTCCACGCCGGGCGCGGGCACGACTACCGCACCCACGACGTGGAGATGCACATCTCCGAGATCGGGCTCTGCGGCGGCCACTCGGCCTCCGGCGTGTGGGTGGACGAGAACGCCGCCACCACCGTGCCCGGGCTGTACGCGGCCGGTGACCTGGCCTGCGTCCCGCACAACTACATGATCGGCGCCTTCGTCTTCGGCGACCTCGCCGGCACCCATGCGGCCGGTCACCTCCCGGCGGAGCGGGCCCCGCTGCCGGCCGACCAGCTGGCCGCGGCGCACGAGCTGGTCTACCGTCCGCTGCGGAACCCGGACGGGCCGCCGCAGCCGCAGGTCGAGTACAAGCTGCGGCGCTTCGTCAACGACTACGTCGCCCCGCCGAAGACGGGCGCCCGGCTGTCCGTCGCGCTGGAGCACATCGAGCGGATGCGCGGCGAGATCGCGGCGATGGGCGCGCAAACGCCGCACGAGCTGATGCGCGCGGTGGAGGTGGACTTCATCCGGGACTGCGCCGAGATGGCGGCCCGGTCCTCACTGGCCCGGACCGAGAGCCGCTGGGGCCTCTACCACGAGCGGGTGGACCACCCGGAGCGGGACGACGGGCGCTGGTTCAGCCACCTCAACCTGCGCCGGAACGCCGCCGGGGCGATGGAGTTCCTCACCCGGCCGGTCGCGCCGTACCTCGTCCCGGTCGAGGGGCTGGAGCCGCCCGCGCTGCCGGTGACCGTGCTCGGCGAGGTGCACCCGATGCCGGTGGGCCGCAGCGGCGAGGCCGTGGCCGCGCCCCGGGCGCGGGCGGCCGCCGTCGCACCGGCCTCGCCCCGGCTGCTCGATCTGCTCCGGCTGGGCGAACGGCAGCCGGACCTGGCGGAGTTGGCACCCTACCTGGCCGACCCGGCGGCCGAGGTGCGGCGGACGGCGGTCACCGTGCTGACCGAGAGTGCGCCCGCCGGCACCGGCCCGGCCCTCGTCCGGGCGCTGGGCGACGAGGACGGGCGGGTCCGGGCGGCGGCGGTGGCCGGGCTGCGCGAGCTGGCCGAGGTGCTGGACGCGGCGCTCGGCGCGGAGCTGCTGCCGGCTGCGGCCTCGCCCGACCCGGTGGTCCGGGCCGGGGTGCTGGAGCTGGCCCGGGTGCTGCGGGCCGGTGCGGTGCCGCTGTTCGGCGATATTCGCGAACACTGTATGCAAATGGGGTGCGGAGATGGCAACGCGCTACGCGGACAACGACGGAGTCCGGATCGCCTTCGAGGACCTCGGCGGCACCGGAGGCGACCCGCTCCTGCTCGTCATGGGCCTCGGGGCGTCCCGCTTCTGGTGGCCGACCGGGCTGATCGACGAGCTCGTTGACCGGGGCTTCCACGTCGTGGCCTACGACCAGCGCGACGCGGGCCAGTCCACCCACTTCCCCGGCCGCCGCCAGGCCCACCCGCTGCTGGCACTGCTCCGGCGCGAGGCACCGGCCTACCGCGCCGAGGACCTCACCGACGACGCGATCGCCGTCCTCGACGCCCTCGGCTGGAACCGTGCCCACCTGTTCGGCCACTCCATGGGCGGGCTCGTGGCCCAGCGCATCGCCATCAGGCACCCGCACCGAGTGCTGACGCTGACCAGCTCCTCGGCGGTACCGAGCGACGTCAAGGGCCTCGCCGTCGTGCGCTACGTCCGCCTGGGAACGGTCGCCCGATTCACCCGCCTGCGCCACCCGCGAACCCCCGAGGGCGAACTGGCACTCGCGCTGACCGTCGCCCGGATCCTCGCCCCCGGCCGGAACATCGGCGAGGACGACATCCGCGAGTTCGTCCGGAACGAGGCCGCCCACCAGGTCGCGAGCTTCCGGGACGACAAGGCCCAGAGCCGCCAGATCGGCGCCAAGTGGCACGGCGGCTCGCTCGCCCGGATCACCGTGCCCACCCTCGTCCTCCACGGCGAGGACGACCCACTGCTGCGCACCGCCGCCGGCCGCGACACCGCCGTCCTGATCCCCGGAGCCCGGCTTCGCACGATGCCCGGCGTCGGCCATTTCCTCACCCGTGACGCATGGGCCCGCTATGCCGCGCAGATCCGCGCGCTCGCCGACACCCCGTCGACCGCGTGAGGCCGCCGGCGGATGGCGCATCACGGGGCTCCTGATCTGCCCAACACCGTTTCCTGCCAGGGCATCTCGACTACGCTGACGGTGGTCACAGCCAAGATCGAACGAGGGGGGCACGCCCATGCCGTACGAGACCGGCGCGAAGGTGAAGCTGACCAGGGACGCGCAGGTCACCGGGGTCGACACGGTGGCCAGGATGGGCTTCCCCGGTCCGCTGTTCCTCGCCGAGGGCCTGACGGGCACCGTCACGGGTGTGCGGCGCCCTCGGGCACGGGGTGCGGGGCCTTGCCGGACCGCAGCACCGCGCCGGTCCC
>NZ_JBEYVJ010000325.1:0-7885 GCF_040643935.1 Kitasatospora sp. NPDC047058
GGGCCTTCGGCGTCGGAAGGCCAGGCGACGAGGAACAGCCGCTCACGGCGGTGGGAGTCGCGGACGGCCTCGACCCCGTCGTCCGGCTCCTCCCCGGCACCGGGCTCGGGGGCGAGCCGGTCGAGCACGGCGTTCCGGATCCGGTCGGCCAAGGCGTTGGTCACCGGGCCGAGTTCGCCGCCGGTGAGTGCCCACAGCGGCGCCCAGCCGGCCGCCCCGGCCCGCTCCACGGCCTGCCGGCGCGCCGCCTCCCAGGGCGCCGTCCGGACCGCCTCCCGCACGCTCACCGCACCGGCGGCCCGCAGCTCCAGCGCCGCCACGGCCGCCGAAGCCGGCGAGCCGAACCAGCGCACCTCCGCCGGCCCGGCCAGCCCGGCCGCCCGGTAGGCGACCCGCACCGCGCCCTCGACCTCGGCCCGTTCGGCCGGGCCGGTGGCCGCCGCGCACACCCGCCAGCGCGCCGTCGCCTCGTCCGGTGCCACCGTCTGTTCCGTCCCCATCACCTGCTCCGCTCCCGGCCGGGCACGCCGCCCCGCCGTCCGAACCCGCTCACGTCCACCTGCCCCCGCCACACCGACGGGGAGCCGCCCGGGTCAGTCCGCGACGATGCGCACCGCACCGGGCACGTACTCGCGCTGACGCACCACCCGGTACCAGCCCTTGGGCAGCGGTATCGCCGCGTGCTCCTCGTGCACGACCCGGCCGCCCTCCGGCAGGCGCAGCCAGGCGGCGCCGAACGGCCCCGCCTCCCGGCGCAGCCACCCGGGCCCGACCACGGCGTGCGCGTGCCCGGTCACCTCGCCGAGCGCCAGCACCAGCCGGCCCCGCGCATCCCGCGGCTGGGCTGCCAGCGCCGCCACCCGCGGCGGCACCGCGGCCTCCTCCACCGGCACCATCAGCACGTCTCCCTGGCGGTACATCAGCCCTCCCTGACCCGGTCCGACGGACGTCGGATCCCCACGCTCCACAACGTAGCCGAGGGGTCCGACAACGACGCCCCACCGACGCCCACACCGACCCTCACATCGGCGCCCACGGCCGGGCCGGGGCCCGCTTGCCGTCGGCCCCTCCCCCGCCGCACCGGGACCGACATGCCCTCAGCCCTCCCGGTATCGGCCCCGGAGAGCGGATTGTCGGACCCGACTGATAGACACGTGTCCGGCCCGCACCGATCCCGAGGAGCAGCGCATGACGGTCAACAACCACATCGAGGAGTTCCACGGACTTCCGGTCTTCGACTTCGTCGCGGCCGTGTACGAGGGAGCCGAGCTCCCGGAGCCCGACGCGGTGGCCTGGAAGATCGGCGTCGAGTACGACGCCCCGAAGGGCTGGGTCGAGCGCTGGAGCGAGTTCCTCGCCGCGGTCGACCCGGGCCGGGTCACGGCCGTCGTGGTCGGCGAGTGGTCGCTGGACGGGCCGGAGAGCTTCGACGAGCCGCTGGCCGCGATCATCGGCGCGGCCGACCGGCTGCCGGCGCTGCGCGGGCTGTTCATCGGTGACATCACGTACGAGGAGAACGAGATCTCCTGGATCGACATGGTCGACGTGACGCCGGTGCTGACGACGTTCCCGCTGCTCACCGAGCTGGTGGTGCGCGGCGCCTCGGACGAGTCGGTCGAGGGTGAGGGCGTGTTGCTGCAGCCGGTGCGCCACGAGCACCTGCGGGCGCTGCGCTTCGAGTCGGGCGGGCTGCCGGCCGCGGTGCCGCGGGCGGTCGCGGCGAGCGAACTGCCCGCGCTGGAGCGGCTGGAGTTCTGGCTGGGGGTGCAGTCCTACGGCGGCGACGTGACGCTCGACGACCTGGCGCCGTTCCTCGACGGCGCGCGGTTCCCGGCGCTGCGCCACCTCGGCCTGCAGGACAGCGAGCTCCAGGACGAGATCGCCGCCGCCGTCGCCCACGCACCCGTGGTGGCCCGGCTGGAGTCGCTGAGCCTGTCCATGGGCGTGCTCACCGACCAGGGGGCCACCGCGCTGCTGGAGGGCCAGCCGCTCACCCACCTCAAGGCCCTCGACCTGCACCACCACTTCCTCAGCGAGCCGATGCAGGAGCGGCTGCGCCAGGCGCTGCCCGGCGTGGAGATCGACCTCTCGGAGGCCGGCAAGCCCGACGACCAGCACCGTTACGTCGCGGTCGCCGAGTAGTCGCCGAACAATCCGAGCAGTCGCGGAGCGATCGCCGAGTAGTCTCCGCCCACCCTCGCCACCACCCTCACCACCACGCTCCAGCCACGCAGCCCAGGGGGCACTGTGATCTTCACCCGGACCAGCGAGCAGTTCCACGGGCTGCCCATCGTCGATTTCACCGTCAGCGACGCCGCCCTGCCCTCCGACCCGGCCGAGCTGCCGGAGGCGGGCGCCGCCGCCTGGCGCCTGCGCGTCGCGTACGGCTCGGAGGGCGGCTTCGACGAGGTGTGGGCCGCCTTCCTGGCCACCGTCGACCCGGCCGGTGTCCGCGCCGTGCTCATCGGCCCCTGGTGGGTCCGGGACTACATCCCGGTGGAGGGGGCACTCGCCAACATCGTCGCCGAGGCCCTCCGGTTCCCCGCCCTGGAGGCGCTGTACGTCGCGCACGTCTCGTACGAGGACTGCGAGATCTCCTGGCTGGAGCTGTCGGACGTCACGCCGGTACTGACGGCGTTCCCGGGTCTGACCGAGCTGGTCGTGTGCGGTGGCAACGGCCTGCGGCTCAGCCCCGTCCGGCACGACCGGCTGACCGAGCTGCGGTTCGAGTCGGGCGGGCTGCCCACCGAGGTGGTTCAGGCGGTCGCGGCGAGCGAACTGCCCGCGCTGGAGAGCCTGGTGCTCTGGTTCGGCGCCGAGGAGTACGGCGGGGACGCGACGATCGACGACGTGGCACCGTTCCTCGACGGCACCCGGCTGCCGGCGCTGCGCCACCTCGGACTGCAGAACAGCGAGTTCCAGGACGAGATCGCCGCCGCCGTCGCCCACGCGCCCGTGGTGGCCCGGCTGGAGTCACTGAGCCTGTCCATGGGCGTGCTGTCCGACGAGGGCGCCACCGCGCTGCTGGAGGGCCAGCCGCTCACCCATCTCAAGGCCCTCGACCTGCACCACCACTACCTCACCGACCCGATGCAGGAACGGCTGCGCCAGGCCCTGCCCGGCGTGGAGATCGACCTCTCGGACGCCGAGGAGGACGACGACGGCTGGCGCTACGTCGCCGAGGCCGAGTAGGCGGGTGACGATGCGGACCATCACGCACGCCGGCGTCCCGGCCCCCGCCCGGGCCACCCATCGGCTCCCGCCGTCCGGGCGGCTGACCGTGCTCGGCAACCCGGGCCACCGCCGGGTCGCGCTGTTCACGGCCGCCGCCCGGGCCGCCGGGCTGCCCGAGCCCACCGTCCTGCCCTGGATCGACGTGCTGCGCGGCACCTACCGGCTGCCGGCCGGCAGCGTGGTGCGGATCGAGTCGCCCGGCGAGGAGGAGGCGGTGGACGCGCTGCTGCGCGGCCCGGCGCTCGGCGACGGCTACGCCCCGACCAGGGTCGAGGGCGGCGCCGTCTGGTACGCGCGGGTGACGGCGGCGCTGCGGGCCGTGGAGGGGCAGCCCGGCGTCCGGCTGCTCGGCGACCCCGAGGAGATCGCGGTGATGTTCGACAAGCGGCGGGCGCACGCGCTGCTGTCGGCGGCCGGGGTGCCGGTGCCCCGGGCCCTGGACGGCGGCCCGGTCACCGGCTGGGAGGACCTGCGCGAACGGCTGGCCGCAGCCGGGCTGCGGCGGGTGTTCGTCAAGCCCGTCCACGGCTCCTCGGCCTCCGGGGTGGTGGCGCTGGCGTTCGGACCGCGCGGCCAGGTCCAGGCGACCACCTCGGTGGAGTTCACGGACGGGCGGTTGCACAACTCGCTGCGGGTCCGCCGGTACCGGGACGAACGGCTGGTGGCCGGGCTGGTCGACCGGCTCGCCCCGGACGGGCTGCACGTCGAGCAGTGGGTTCCGAAGGCGGCGCAGGCAGGCCGCTCGGCCGACCTCCGCATCGTGGTGATCGCCGGACGCGCCACCCACGTGGTGGTCCGCACCAGCCACCAGCCGATGACCAACCTTCACCTCGGCGGTGCCCGGGGCAGCCTGGAGCTCGCCCGGGAGGCGGCCGGGCCGGCCTGGCCGGGCCTGCTGGAGACGGCGGAGCGGGCCGCCGCCTGCTTCCCGAACTCCCCGATGGTCGGCGTCGACCTGCTGCCGACCACCGGCTGGCGGCGCGCACTGGTCGGCGAGGTCAACGCCTTCGGCGACCTGCTGCCGAACCTCACCGGCCTGCCCGGCGGCCCCGCCGAGGGCCTGGACACCTACGCCGCCCAGCTCGCCGCCCTCGCCGCACCGCCCCCGGCCCGGAAGCCGAGGGGCCGTCCAACGGACCACCGATGAGCCGTCCCATGCACCCCACGCACCCGATGCCTCCCACGCACCCCACGCACGGAACTGACGCGATGAACCAGCACACCGTCCCCACCCCCACCCCCGCTCCCGACATGAACGCCGTCGTGGGCAGCCACAACCTGCTCCTCGTCACCCTCGACACGCTGCGCTTCGACGTCGCCGAGGAACTGGCCGCCGCCGGGCGGATCCCGAACCTCGCCGCGTTCCTCCCCGGTGGCCGCTGGGAGCGCCGGCACTCCCCCGGCAGCTTCACGTACGCCGCGCACCAGGCGATCCTGGCAGGCTTCCTGCCGACCCCGGCCTCCCCGGACGGGCCGCACCCGCGTCTGTTCGCCGCCCGGTTCGCCGGTTCGGAGAGCACCGCCCCGCGGACCTGGGTGTTCGACACGCCCGACCTGCCGAGCGCGCTCGCCGCGGCCGGGTACCGGACGGTCTGCATCGGCGGCGTCGGCTTCTTCAACCAGCAGGGCGCGCTCGGCTCGGTGCTGCCCGGCCTGTTCCAGGAGAGCCACTGGGCGCCCGAGATGGGCGTCCCCTCCCCCACCTCCTTCGAGTCCCAGGTCGCCCGCGCCGAGCGGGTCGCCGCCGAGCAGCCCGCCGACCGGCCGCTCTTCCTCTTCGTCAACGTCTCGGCGCTGCACCAGCCCAACTGGTTCCACCTGCCCGGCGCCACCCGGGAGCACGGCGACAGCAGGGAGAGCCACGCGGCCGCCCTGGAGTACGTGGACGCGCACATCGGCCGGCTCTTCGCCGCGATGAGCGCCCGGCGGCCGTGCTTCGCGATCGTCTGCTCCGACCACGGCACGGCCTACGGCGAGGACGGCTACACCGGGCACCGGATCGGCCACGAGGTGGTCTGGACGGTCCCGTACGCGCACTTCACCATCCCGGCCGGGCACACCACCGGCCCGGCGACCCACACCACCGGCCCGGCGACGCACACCGGCATCCCGGCCGCGCACGCCACCGGTCCGGCCGACGCCGCACACCCGACGGCCACCGCCGAGGACGCCGAGGAGGAGAGCGCATGACCACGGCACCCGCCCGCCAGGCCGAGTCCCCGTACCGGTCGTACGTGTACGCCTACCCGCACAAGACCGCGTACCGGCCGCTGCCGGAGCGGCCGGTGCTGCGCGAGCTGTGGGCCGGCGAGCCCCAGCACGCGCTCTCGCTCTACCTGCACGTCCCGTTCTGCGAGGTCCGCTGCGGCTTCTGCAACCTGTTCACCCGGATCGGCAGCCCCGAGGGCCTGACCACCGCCTACCTGGACGCACTCGACCGGCAGGCCACCGCCGTACGCCGGGCGCTGGACGACGACGCCCGGTTCGCCCTGGCCGCGTTCGGCGGCGGCACGCCCACCTACCTGACCGCCGGCGAGCTGGAACGGCTCTGCGACATCGCCGAGCGGCGGATGGGCGCCGACCTCCAGGCCGTCCCGCTCTCCGTGGAGGCCTCGCCGGCCACCGCGACCGCCGACCGGCTGGAGGTCCTGGCCGCCCGGGGCACCACCCGGCTGAGCCTGGGCGTGCAGTCCTTCGTCGACCAGGAGGCCCGCTCGGCCGTCCGGCCGCAGAAGCGCGCCGAGGTCGAGGCCGCCCTCGGGCGGATCCGCGCCGCCGGCTTCCCCGTCCTCAACATCGACCTCATCTACGGCATCGACGGCCAGACCGAGGCCAGCTGGCTGCACTCGCTGGACGCCGCCCTGGCCTGGCAGCCCGAGGAGCTGTACCTCTACCCGCTGTACGTCCGGCCGCTGACCGGGCTGGCCCGGCGCGGCGAGCAGGAGAGCCAGGCCGACTGGGACGCCCGGCGGCTCGCCCTCTACCGGTCCGGCCGGGACCACCTGCTCGCGCACGGCTACCAGCAGGTGTCGATGCGGATGTTCCGCCGCGCCGCCGCCCCGCAGGCCGGGAGCAGCGAGTACGCCTGCCAGACCGACGGCATGGTCGGCCTCGGCTGCGGCGCCCGCTCGTACACCTCGCGGCTGCACTACTCCTTCGACTACGCGGTCAACGCCACGGAGGTGCGCGGCATCATCGACGACTACGTGGCCACCGAGGACTTCCACCGCGCCGAGGTCGGCCGCCACACGACCCCGGAGGAGGCCCGGCGACGGCACCTCGTCCAGTCGCTGCTGCAGGCCGAGGGCATGCCGGTGGCGGAGTACCGGGCCCGCTTCGGCTCGACGCCGGCCGAGGACTTCCCGGCCGAGCTGGCCGCGTTCGAGGCCCGGGGCTGGCTGGCGGACGATCCCCTGCGGCTCGTGCTCTCCCCGGAGGGCCTGGCCCACTCCGACCTCGCCGGTCCGATGCTGTTCTCCCCCGAGGTGCACCGGCTGATGGCCGAGTACGAGGCGAAATGACCTTCCTCGGCATGCCCGCACCCCGCCCCGCCGACGGCGCCTCTGCCGCCCGCACCCCGGGCGGCGGGCCCGTCTCGGACGGCGGCGCTGTCACGCACGGCGGGCCAGTCACGCACGGTGGCGCCCCGGACGGCGGCCTCGACCTGACCCTGCTCTACCGCGGCCCGCTCGCCTCCTGCGACTACGACTGCCCGTACTGCCCGTTCGCCAAGCGCCGCGACACCCCCGAGCAGCTGCGGGCCGACCGCGCCGCCCTGGAACGGTTCACCGGCTGGGCGGCCGGCCGGGCCGGCACCGGGGACACGCTGTCGCTGCTGTTCACCCCGTGGGGCGAGGGGCTGGTGCGGTCCTGGTACCGGCGGGCGCTGGTCGGGCTGAGCCGGCTGCCGCACGTGCGGCGGGTGGTGATCCAGACCAACCTCAGCTGCCGCACCGACTGGCTGGCCGAGGCCGATCTCGCCACGCTGGCACTGTGGGTGACGTACCACCCGGGCCAGGTCGGCCACGACCGCTTCCTCGCCAAGTGCCGGGAGCTCGACCGGCTCGGCGTGCGGTACAGCGTCGGCGTGGTGGGCCGGCCCGAGCACCTCGCCGACGCCCGCCGGATGCGCGCCGCCCTCTCCCCCGGCGTCTACCTGTGGGTCAACGCCGCCGAGGGCCACCACTACACCGACGCCGAGGCCGCCGACTGGCAGGCCCTCGACCCGCACTTCGGCTACAGCCGGCACGCCCACCCCAGCGCCGGCCGGCCCTGCCGCACCGGCGAATCCGTGCTCTCGGTCGACGGCGACGGCACCGTCCGCCGCTGCCACTTCGTCCGGGACGTCCTCGGCAACCTGTACGACAACTCGTACCGCGCCGCGCTCCGCCCCCGGGGCTGTCCGCTGAAGGTCTGCGACTGCCACATCGGATACGTGCACCTAGAGACGCTGCCGCTCTACGAGGTCTTCGCCGGAGGCGTACTGGAGCGGGTGCCGCACGGCTGGTGAATCAGCACGTGCAGCCGAACGGTCCCGTGGCCACCCCTCCCCCGCCCGCGCGCGCGCCCCGGGCGCGCGGGCCCCAACCCGGGGGGGGGGGGGAGAAGGGGAGAACGGGGGGGTGGGGAAGAGTGTGATAGCACAAGTGTT
>NZ_JBEYVJ010000326.1:0-7764 GCF_040643935.1 Kitasatospora sp. NPDC047058
GGGGTGGGCGCTTCGCGCCTTGGGGGGTGGGGTGGTGAGGGGTGGTCAAGTGGTGGGGTCACTCATTGGGGTGGTGAAGGGACGGGCTTCGCCCGTTCTCGTGTATCAAAGACAGTAACCCGCTAAGCTCTGGGGTGCTGATAGGGCTTCGGGGATTCTCGGCCGCTCGTGATCGCTGGGGTTCTTCGATCGGGGTTGATCCCGGGGAATTGCTCTCGAATTCGAGAGTGGAATATGTGAGGGCAGGCGGGTGGCCGGCTCCGGGGTGGGCAGAGAGAGAAATCGGGTGTCGAATTCGATGTGGTCGGTGCTGGCAGAGAGCGAGCGGGAACAGTGGGAGGCCACGCCCTTGGTCGGGGTGGGCCCGCTGAAGTTCGGCATGACGCGGGGGCAGGTCACCTCCGCGCTCGGACGCGAGCCCACGATGAGCAGCGGTGACAGCGCGGCCTACTCCTCGTCCGACCCACGGGTCTGGGGAAACACGCTCACGGCCTACTTCCGCCCCGCCACGGCAGACGACATTCCACCGGACCTTCCGGGACGCTCCCTCACCGGGGAGATCGACGACGGCTACGAGTACCTGCCCGGGCACAGGCTTGGCGGCGTCCTCGCCGCGCTCGCCATCGACGCACGGCTCGGCCCGCAGGTCCACTGGGAGGACCTGGCCCTGACCGGGCGCGTGCCGTCGACGACCGACGACGCGGTACACGCCAAGCTCCAAGACCGTGGCCTGGACAAGCAGATCCGTATCTCCCAGGAAGGCACCTACAGCTACGGGGAAATCGGTCTCCTACTGCGCGTCCAACGCGCCGGCGACATCCTCCTCACCCGCCCGATCTTCGCCGCCCCCGCCTGGATCGAACGCCTGGGCGACACCTCGGAAGGCCCGATACCCAACCAGGAATGGCACAGCCACTGACCCCCGCCCTGCTGGCAACATCGACTCAGCCCGCACCCAACCTCCCACCGACGACACCGCGGAAGACCTGGCAGGGCGGCGCAGCGGCAGCCAACCCGCCGCGCAGCCACCCGGCAGGCGCAGCGCCGACAGGGCTGGTGCAGCAACGAGCGCAAGGAAGGTCGCCCGAGCAGATCGAAGCCGGCCGATGGAGGCACAGGTCCGGGAACAGGAGCCAGCCGCGCGGAAGTCCCGGGGCTTCGCCCCAAGTGGGAGGCGACCTAGTGGGAGCGGATCACCACTCTCGTCAGCACCAAGAGATGGACGGCCTACGACATGACACTCGACGGGCAGGCCCGGATCACGGAGCGCAGGATTCGGCTCGCGGTCGAGCGGGACTGGGCGCAGCGGGTGTGCCGGGGCCGGCGGGCAGTTGTGGAGCCTCGGGTGCTGCCTGCGGTCCTCTGTGTCGGCTCAGCTTGCCGGCCCGAGTCCTTCTGGGAGGGCGGCCACCAGGACGGCGACGGCTTCCTCCGGCGTCTCGGTGCGGACGAGTGGCACGCCCTTGTCCCAGACCCCGTACAGCCCCTCGTCGTACGGGTGGATGGTGTATCCGACGCGTGTCTTCCAGAAGCCCTCGATGGTGGTGGAGAACCAGAGGTTGAAGTGACTGTTGACCGGCATCAGCTGGCGGAGCACCGGCTGGGCGTACGCCGCTGCCAACAGCGCGTGGGGGCGCGGGTGGCGGTCGTACGGCGGCATGTGGATGCGGTCGAGCTTGGAGTGCCACGCCAATTCGACGGCACCGAACGGCTCCCGCTCGTGCGCGAGGGCCCACGGCCTGAACTGGACGAACGGGGCGAACGCCCTGGTCTCCTCCAGCCCCGCACCGCCCGTCCAGGCCACGGTCCCCCGGACCGCCTCGGCCAGGTCGTCAGTCCACCCACAGGCCAAACGTGGACCGTTGTGCTGGAAGGCCACCTGGAAGGACCGTCGCCGCTCGCCTGGCGGAAACACCATCACCCGCCGGCCGCGCCCCGCGTCGAGGTACTCCGCGAGGCGACCCCACGACCGGTCCGACTCCGGCAAGGCAAGCCCAAGCCCCTCAGCCGTACGCCCAAGCGCGGCCCGAAGGGCGCCGTCCTCGTCCCAACCACTCTCGCCAAGCCCCGCCCCGAAGTCCATCACCCCAGTGTGCCCGAACACGAACCGCTACAGGCGACCGCCATCGCAGAGACCGCCGAGGAGAACCCCGTCGCCGTGACAGCCGATAGGAATCAGCCCGCTTATTACTGAACAAATGATTCGAGCGGAAGTGACTTCCGCCCTGGCCCCGGCACTGTCCATTTCATGCCGATTTCGGTGAAAGGTAAATTGGAATCATGGCAAAGAAACTGCGCCCGCACCAGGAAGAGGCGTGCGACGCAGCAGTACGACTTCTGACCCTGCCCGCTTCGGGTCTGGTGCCGCCGGAGGGGCTGCGGTGCCAGATCCGGGCCGCGACAGGCTCGGGCAAGTCGCTCACGGCAGTGCACGTCGCCGGGCGGCTGCGCTCGGAGCGGACGCTGGTGCTGGTGCCCTCTCTGCCACTGCTGGAGCAGACGGTGGCCGTGTGGAAGGCGGAGGGCCACGGCGGCCGCATGGTGGGGCTCTGCTCACTCAAGGGCGGTGAGCAGCCGGGGGTGCGGTGTACGACGGATCCGGTGGAGCTGGTGGAGTGGACGGCCGGGGCGGGGCGGGTGACGGTGTTCGCCACGTACGCGAGCCTGGGCCTGGGGCACCTGGAGAAGGCCCACCAGGCCGGCCTTGTGCCGTGGTCGTTGGCGGTGGTGGACGAGGCGCACCGGGTGAGTGGTCTGGCGGGGCGGCCGTGGGCGGCGATCCTGGACAACACCCGGATCCCGTGTGACCGCAGGTTGTTCATGACCGCCACCCCGCGGTTGTGGGCCGTGAGAGCCCGGGACGAGGTGCGGGTAGCGGCGGCCGGCACCGGAGCGGCCGAGCTGATCGCGTCCATGGACGACGAGGCACTGTTCGGCCCCGTCGCCCACGACTACCCCCTCGGGACCGCGATCTCCGACGGGGTGATCGCCCCGTACCGGATCGTGTGCGTGGACGTCGCCGACCCCGTCCTCCAGGGCCTGGAGCAGCGCGGTGCGAGTGAGATGTCGGTGGAGTACCGCGGGGCCCGTCTGGCGGCCCTGCAGACGGCCCTGCTGACCGCCTGCGCGGAGTGGAACCTGGCCCGGGCGCTGAGCTTCCACCACATGGTGGCAGAGGCCCGGGCGCTCAGCACAGGCCTGCACGATGTCGCCCGGGTGCTGTGGGAGCAGGATCCCGCCCTGCACCCGGACCCGGAGCTGGTCGGCACGAGCTGGCTGGAGTCCGAGCACACCGTCGCCGAGCGGCGGAAGACGCTCGGTGCGTTCGCCTCGCTGCTCGCCGCGGACGGCCTGCGGCTGCAGCGCTACATCCTCTCCTCGGTCAAGGTCTTGAGCGAGGGCGTCGACACGTTCGACTGCGACTCGGTGTTCTTCGCCGACGTACGCGGGTCCATGGTCGACCTGGTCCAGGCCGTCGGACGCGCGCTGCGCATGGCACCGGGCAGCGGGAAGGTCGCCACCATCGTCGTGCCCGTGCTGCTCGGCGCGGGCGAGAGCGGCGACCAGCTGCTCACCTCCAAGGCATTCGACGGACTGAGCAAGCTGTTGATGGCCCTACGGGCCCATGACGCCGCCGCCGTGGAGCGCCTCGCCCTGCCCCAGTCCCAGACCCGCCGGTCCAGGGATCCCAGGCACGCCGGCGACCCGGACGAGCGCCGCTCCGCCAGCGGCGAGGCGCAGCTGCTCCAGTTCTCCACCCAGCGCGACCCGGCGGTGATCGCGGCGTTCGTCCGCACCCGGGTCCTGGAGCCCGAACGGGCCGAGTTCCGGCGCGGCCTGGAGGAGCTCCGCGCCTACCGGCAGGCGTTCGGGGACGTGAAGGTGCCCTACGCCTACGTCGCCCCGTCCGGGCACAAGCTCGGGGTATGGTCCGCCGACCAGCGCCGCTACAAGACCGCCGACGTCCTTGACGCCGAGCGCGTGAAGGAGCTGGACGCGCTCGGGTTCGTGTGGTCCGTCTTCGACACGGCGTTCACCGACAACCTCACCGCCGTCGCCGGCTACGCCGCCGAACACGGACACGCCTGTCCGCCGAATGAGGCGGTGTGGGGCGGCCGGCCGGTCGGGACCATCATGAAGAACCTCCGCACCGCGCAGCGGCGCACCGAAGCTCTCCAGCACCGTGCCGAGGCCGGGGAGACCGGACTCGACTGGACCGGGGCGCTGACCGCCGAACGCAAAGCCGCCTACGACGCCATCGACCCGGGATGGTGCCCGGCCTGGTCGATCGAGTGGCAGCGCTGCTTCGCCCTCGCCTGGCGGCACGTCAAGAACGGCGGAACCCTGGCCGGCGCCGCACCCGGCAGCATCATGATCCAGGGCGAAGACCTCGCCGGATGGGGCCGCGCCCAGCAGACCAACTGGGACAAGCTCAGCCCCGCACAGCAGTGGGCGTGCGAACACGTCCTCGGAATCGAGCCGCTGCCTGCGGAGCAGAAGCCGCCCGCGAAGGTATCGCACGCGGAAAAGGAGCGGCGGAACCTCGCTGCTGCCGCACAGTACCGCGAGAGGATCGGCAATTTGGATGTCCCCCGGGGGCACCGCGAGAACCTCGTCCTCGACGATCCCGGCAGCCCTGACGGGCGCACAGTCGTCGAAATCTCGCTCGGCCTGTTCGTGGCCAACAGCCGCAGCCGCAGGGCCACCATTCCCGCGGAACGCAGGCAACGCCTCACTGAACTCGGCATCCGCTGGCAGTAGGAGGGGGAGCGATGGGGCCTGTACCGGTCGAGCAGGGCAAGGGTGGTTCTTCGATGGCCGGTGGAAGGGAGTCACCAGTGCACGGTCTCGGGCCGGGCCCTGGTGTGTTCCGGCTCGCTCCCCTGCAGGGGGAGATGACGCTGTCGTTCCTGACGAGGATCGCGGACCGCTACCAGGTGGGTGCCGTCGACGTTCTGGCGGCGCTGGTCGAGGTCGACGGTCGGCTGAACCTGACGGGCAGCGCCCGGCCGGACAGCGAGGTGTACCTCAACGGCGACGCACGGGCGCGGCTCGCGGCGTTGAGCGGCGTCCCGCAGGAACGGCTGCTGCGGGCGCTGCCGGCCTGGACCCAGTACGAGCCCCGCCAGCGGTACGCGGGGCCGGCGGGGCTGCTCCACCACGGGGTGGAGAAGGTCTCGGCCCAGGGTCCGGCATGCCCTGGCTGCATGGCGGCCCGCACCGGGAACACGGCTTCCGCACGCGTGTATCTGGCGCCCCATCAGCGCGTCTGCGGACGTCACCGGTTCTGGTTGATGTCGGTACCCGGCACCGGCGGCCGCCTTGTGGACCTGCGCCGCTGCCCCGAGGTCATCGAAGCCCAGCGTCGCCACCATCGTCTGCTCAGCCGCTGCGCGGACGGGGCGCAGGCGTTCGCCATGGCCGCCGCGGTGACCGCATCGTGGTGGGCGCAGCCGTGGCCGCGGGGCGATGCATGGTCGCGGCGCCTGGAAGCCACGCGCGCCGACGACGAGGACGGGCCGAGATGGCAAGTCTTGGCCAGGGACCTGGTCACCTACCCGGATACCGTCACGGTCGCCACGATGCTGGCCGATCCCGCCCTGCGCGCCCGGGTCGCCGCCGACACTCGTGGCCACCTGCCCTTCAGCCTCGCGGACACCCCCGCTCTTGTGGCCGCGTTGAGCGGGGGGCTGGGCCGTGCGTGGCTGGCGGACCGGTTGCCGGCCGTGACGTCCGGGCCGCTGTTCACGTGGGCGCACGCCTGCGTGCGCGCTGCGGGTAGCCCCTCGCCGAGCAGTCGGCGGGCCCTGTGGCAGATCCACTCCGCACACCGGCTCCGCCCGCTCGCCGAGGAGATCGCGGCCCTGGAGGATCCGGGCGGGGGGTGACGGTGGTCGGTCTGCCGCCAAGCGGCTGCGCGGGCACAGCCGACAGGCCGAGGAAGCCTTCCAGGCGGGCGCGGGCCACGCCCGCGCCTACCGCCTCGTCCACGGGCACCTGGCGACGCGGGCCGATGCCGTCGTCGACGGGTTCGCGCTGGGCCAGTGGATGACCAACCAGCGCGCCCGGCACATCCGGATGCCGGCCGAACACGTCGCGGTGCTGTCGGCGCTCGACCCCTGGTGGGCGGTCCCGTGGACCACGCTGTGGCAGCGGACCTACCACCACGCGCGCACCCACGCCACAGCCCACGGGCCGTACCAGGCGCAGCAGGGCTTTCCGGGCACGAGTTACAGCCTGGGTGAGTGGCTGTATCAGCAGTGCGTGCGCTACGAGGAACTCCATCCTGAGCAGCAGCGCCTGCTGGCCGCCGTCGGGATCGATCAGGCGGCCGCCCGCAACGCTCGTCCGCGGCGGCGCAGCATCCGGGCCCATGGCGAAGAAGCCGTCGCCCACGCGCAGGCCTACGCCGACGCGCACGCGGGCCTGGTCACCGTCACCGGCGCCACCGTCCACGAGGGGTTCCCGCTCGGGAGATGGCTGACCGGCCAACGCTCCCGGGCGGGGCGGGGCGACCTCTCTCCCGAGCGCGCCCGGGCGCTGGCTGCCATTGACCCCTGGTGGCGGCCGAGCTGGGGCCTGAACTGGCAGCGCTCCTATCAGCGCATCCGCGTCCATCTGAGCGCCGCCGGGTCCGACGATCCCGCAGCCCGCTGGGGCGGCCTGGACTCATCGACGCGGGCCTGGCTCCGGCGCCAGTGGCTGCGCTTGGATGTCCTGCACCTGGACCAGCAACGATTGCTGTCCGAGATCGGCATCCCGCTCCACTACGTGACCGCCCACCGGCCCAGGCCGACACCGCCAGTCCACGCGTCCAAGCCCGTTTCCAAGCCCGTTCGGAAAGTCGAGCGCGCACGCCCCGAGACCGGTGGGGCGCGGCCGGGCGGCCGTCCGGGGCAGCGTGCCCGCGTCGATGCGGCCTTGGAGCACGCGCGTTCCTGGGCCGCCGTGCACGGACACTTGGCCGTGCCCCGAGCAGCACGATTGGACGGGTTCCCGCTGGGGGAATGGCTGCTCCGCCAACGCAACCAGGCTTCCCGGCGCGCCCGCCTCGGTCTTCCGCCCTCCCCGGGTGCGGAGCGGTTGACCGCCATCGACCCCTGGTGGAACCCGCCGTGGAAGCTGACCTGGCAACGCAGCTACTACCGTGCGCGTGACCACCAGCAGTCTGGCCGGCCCTTCGACGCGGAGGCGGGCGTCCCCGCGGCCACGGACGCCCTGGGCATGTGGATCCGGCGGCAGTGCACGGCCTACGCCGGCTTGCACCCGGGCCAGCAGCACCTGCTGGCTGCCATCGGCGTCACTGAGGAAGCCGCACGGCATCGCACTGGCCCCCGGTCCTCGTGGCGCCTTGGGACCACCCCGCAGTTCGACACCGACGTGGTCCGGGCCCGCGCCTACGCCGCCGAGCACGGCCACCTCGTCCCCACAGCCGACGAGCGCTACGACGGTTTTCCCATCGGGCGGTGGCTGAACGAACACCGGCAACGCGCCCGGCGAACCGGCGACACCTCGCCCCAGGCCCGTGCCCTTGCCGCAATCGATCCATGGTGGAACCCGCCCTGGCCGCTGTCATGGCAGCGCGGCTACCGCCGCGCCGAAGCACTGGGCGGTCCGCAGGACCCGCACGCCCCACACAGCGTCAGGAAGTGGGCGCAGGTCCAGCGCTCCTGCTGGCCGGTCCTGCACCCGCAGCAGCAACAGCTCCTGACGCGGATCGGGATCACCACTGCCGCGGCCTCGGTCCCCCAGCGGCCCGGACGC
>NZ_JBEYVJ010000327.1:0-7733 GCF_040643935.1 Kitasatospora sp. NPDC047058
CCCGGAAGCGCAAGACTCGCGGCCCCCCCCCACCCCCCCCGGGGGCGGGGGCCTCCGGGCGTTCCCGGGCAGGGCCGGTCAGTCGGCGGCCGGGGTGCGGCGGCTGGCGCGGAGGCCGCGGACGCCGACGGAGCCGACACCGACGCCGAGGAGGAAGGAGGTGACGGCGAGGAGGAGGTGGACCCAGAAGAAGGCGGTGGGCTGGGAGTGGTCGCCGTTGGTGAAGGCCTGGCCGCCGGAGTCCTTCCAGAGGTTCTTGACGAAGGTGGTCCAGATGATCATGGACCAGACGCCGAAGGCGGTCAGGAACCAGGAGGTGCGGCGGCTGAGCTTCATGGGGGGTCCTCGGCGGGCGGTGGCGTGAAGATGGTGTGCCCTCCCAGTATGCGCAGGCGTCCGTTCGGCTCATGGTGGCCCCCTCCTGCGGCGGACCGGCCCGGCGGGGCGGACGCCGGGGCCCCCGACTGGGTACGGTCTGCTGGTGCTCACACGTCCTCAGCTCGCACATCTGCTCGCCGCGTGCACCGCGGCGCTCCCGGTTCTCCTCGCCGCCCCGGCCGCCGTCGCGGCCCCGCACGAGCCGCCTCCCCCGCCGGCCGCGATCGGCGGGGAGCGGATGGGGCTGTCCGGCGTCCAGGTGGCCCCGCTCGCCGGTGCTCCGGCGCTGCCGGGCGACCTCACCGGCCGGTCGTGGATAGTCGCCGACGCCGCGTCGGGTGACGTGCTGGCGGCCAGCAACCCGCACCTGCGGCTCGCCCCGGCCAGCACCCTGAAGATCCTGTTCGCGGACACCGTGCTGCCCAAGTTCGACCGGAACCTGGTGCACCGGGTCGCCGACGCGGAGATCCAGGGCATCGGCCCCGGCAGCAGCCTGGTCGGCATCAAGGAGGACCTCGACTACAAGGTCGAGGACCTCTGGCGCGGGGTGTTCCTCAGCTCCGGCAACGACGCGGTGCACGTCCTGTCGCACATGAACGGCGGCATCGCCCAGACCGTCACCGAGATGCAGGCCCGCGCCGACGCGCTGCAGGCGAGGGACACCAGGGTGATCTCGCCCGACGGCTACGACATGGACGGCCAGGTGTCCTCGGCGTACGACCTGACCCTGTTCGCCCGGGCCGGGCTGCGCAACCCCGACTTCCGGATGTACTGCGCCACCCGGGACGCGATGTTCCCCGGCGCGGTGGACAAGAACAGCGGCCAGCGCGGCAGCTTCGGGATCGCCAACACCGACCGCCTGCTCGGCAAGTACCCGGGTCTGATCGGCGTGAAGAACGGTTTCACCACCGAGGCCGGCTCGACCTTCGTCGGCGCCGCCGAACGCAACGGCCGCACGCTGCTGGTGACGGTCATGCACCCGTCGACGTATCAGAAGGTGTACGACGAGACGGCGGCGCTGCTCGACTGGGGCTTCGCCGCTGCCGACAAGGTGACGCCGGTCGGGAAGCTGGTGGACGAGGCGCCGAACGGGGGCGCCGAGCCGACGCCGACCGGGCAGGCGGGCGGCACCGCCGGGGTTCCCGCCCCGCCGCCGCACCCCTCGCCGACCCCGACGGCCGCCGCGCGCGCCGCTGCGGACGGCGACGGCGGCGGCGGTGACGGCGGTGACGGCGGCGGGATCGGCCCGGCCGGCTGGCTGGGGATCGGGGCCGCCCTGGTCGCGGGCGCGGCGGGCGCGCGGTTCCTGCTGCGCCGACGCGACCGGTCGTCCTGACCCCGTCCCTCCGGCAGCGAACAGCCCGGACAGCCCGGGAGTCCCCCGCAGGCCCGGCCTCAGTCGCGCGGCCGGGCCTGCGGCGGTCCGTCCGGCTGCGGCTCGTCCGCCCGGGGACCGTCGGCCCGCCGCGCGCCGTCCCGTTCGCCGGCCGCCTCCTCCTCGTCGGCGGCCGCCACCATGGCCCGGGCGCGCTCGCGGGCCCGGCCGCGGGCGGCGGCCGGGTCGGCGGTGGCCGTCCAGGCGACGCAGTACATCAGCAGCCGGCAGACGAAGTTGATCCAGAGCAGCAGCGCCACCGGCACGCCGAAGGCGCCGTAGAGGCTCCGCCCGGCGACCGAGCCGAGGTAGGAGGCGAGCAGGATCTTCAGCAGCTCGAAGCCGACCCCGCCGATCAGCGCGCCCTGCAGCACCGTCCGCCGTTGCTGGCCGCCGATCCGCGGGAAGGGCGCCAGCAGGTAGGCGAAGAGCACCATGTCGGAGCCGACCGCGATCAGCAGGCCGACGCCGGTCAGCAGGTAGCCCCCGGTGCCCAGGCCGATCCAGTCGGCGATCCGGCCGGCCAGCGTCGTCCCGGCGGCGGAGGCGGCGAGCGAGAAGAGCGAGACCAGGCCCAGGCCGCCGAGCACCGCGCAGTCCCAGACCTTGCGCAGCACCGGGTTGCCCTCCTCGTCCGGCAGCTGCCAGACGTCCCGGATCGAGGTGCGCATGGTGTCCACCCAGCCGAGGCCGGAGAGCAGCAGCAGCACGCCGCTGACCAACCCGACGGTGCCCGCGTTGGCCACCAGGGACGGCAGGTTGAGCGCGTCGGAGATGCCCGGCAGCTGGTCGGAGATCCGCTTCTGCAGGTCGTCGACCCGGGTGTCGCTGAGGGTCGCGACCGCGATCGCCAGCGCCACGGTGAGCAGCGGGAAGAGCGCCAGGAAGCCGAAGAAGGTGACCGCACCGGCCAGCCGGTTGCCGCGGGCGGTGGTGAAGTGCTCGTACGCGCGGTACGGGCGGCTGCGCAGCACCCACGCCGCGAGCGGGCCGATCACCGGAAGGCGGGTCAGGAAGTCCACCCGACCGGTTATACCGGCCGTTCGCCCGAACGGGGGTCAGGCTCGGCGACCGCCCCGGCGCCTGACGGGCCGGACAGGGCCTAGCGCCTGACGAGCCGGCGGGCGCGGGCCAGTGCGCGCACGGCCTGGTAGGCGGCGTAGCGGCCGTTGCCGAGCAGTTCGGTGCGGACGCCGTCGACCCCGGCGGGCGGCCGGTAGCCGGCCGGGCGCAGCCGGGCGCAGTGCGCGGCGGCCCGGCGGAAGTACTCGCGGCGGTCGCCGGGCGGCACCCGGCCGGCCTTGGAGACCACGGTGTTGAGGTGGTGCAGCATCCGGCCGTAGACCACCGGGCGCCAGCGGTCGAGGTCGGGGCGGGCGTCCAGGAAGGCGAAGACCAGGTCGTACTGCGCGAAGACGTCGAAGTGCTTGCGGCTGGCGGTGGCCAGGATGTTGCCGCCCTCCTCGCGCTGCCGGTAGTGCACGCCGACCTGGTCGAGCAGGGTGATGCTCGCGGCGGCGAGCAGCGCCGGGTAGGTCCAGGGGGTGTCCTCGTAGTAGCCCGCGGGGAAGGTGAGGCCCTGCTCGGTGATGAAGCCGCGCCGGTAGGCCTTGTTCCAGACCACCTGGAGCAGGTCGAGGAGGTCGGGGCGGGTGTCGAGGTCGAAGACGTCCGGGGAGGCGGCGCCGAAGACGTGCGCCGAGGCGGCCCGGGTGATCCGGCCGTCGGCGTAGGTGCGGGCGTAGTCGTAGACCAGGATGTCGGGGTCGCCGCCGGCCGCGAGCCGGTCGTCGACGGCCTTGAGCAGGCCGGGGGTCAGCGTGTCGTCGCTGTCCAGGAAGATCACGTAGTCGCCGGTGGCGACCTCCAGGCCGGCGTTGCGGGCGCGGCCGAGGCCGACGTTCTCCGGCAGGTGCAGCACCCGCACCCGGGGGTCGGCGGCCGCGGCCCGGTCCAGCAGCGCGCCGCAGCCGTCCGGGGAGCGGTCGTCCACCGCGATCAGTTCGAAGTCCGGGCCGCCCTGGCCGAGCACCGAATCGAGGCACTCGGGGAGGTACTCCTCGACCTTGAACACCGGGACGATGACGCTGAAGCGGGGCATGGGCACAGCCTAGGGCCTGCCCGCGGCCCGGGTCGGAGGGGGCCGCCGACCAGGCCGGACGCGACCGCCGGGCCCGGCCCCGGAGGGCTCCCGGGGGCCGGAAGGTAGGATCGGCGGGCACGTACGCACCGGTGCGGCCAGACCCCGAACGGGCTGCCACGCTCCTTCCCCAAGAAAGGCCTGCGTAGCCGATGGCTCCCCGCCTCTCCATCGTCGTTCCGATCTACAACGTCGAGCGCTACCTCGTGGAATGCCTCGACTCGATCGCCGCCCAGACCTTCACGGACTTCGAGTGCGTCATGGTCGACGACGGTTCGAAGGACGACAGCGCGGCGCTCGCCGACGCGTACGCCGCCAAGGACTCCCGCTTCCGGCTGGTCCGCCAGGTGAACAAGGGCCTCGGCGCGGCCCGCAACACCGGCATCCGGCACATCGACCCGGACAGCGAGTTCCTCTGCTTCGTCGACAGCGACGACTCGATGCCGCCGAGCGCGTACGAGCTGATGATCAACACGCTCGACGAGACCGGCTCGGACTTCGCCACCGGCAACGTGCTGCGCTTCCGCGCGGTGGGCTACTACCAGTCCGGCGGGCACGTGAAGCCGTTCAAGGAGACCCGCCTCAAGACCCACATCACCGAGATCCCCGCGCTGGTCACCGACCGCACGGCGTGGAACAAGGTGTATCGCCGCTCCTTCTTCGACGCGGCCGGCATCCTGTACCCCGAGGGCATCCTGTACGAGGACGCCCCGGTCAGCGTGCCGCACCACTACCTCGCCCGGAGCGTGGACGTGCTCTCCGAGCCGATCTACCACTGGCGCGAGCGCGAGGTCGGCGAGATGTCGATCACGCAGATGCGCACCAACCCCAAGGGCCTGGTCGACCGCGTCGCCTCGGTCGAGCTGGTCCGCGGCTGGCTGAAGAAGCAGACCGACCCGCGCTTCGCCCAGTATCTGCGCTCCTACGACGAGAACACCCTCGTCGAGGAGATCCCGATGTTCTTCTGGTCCGTCGTGGACGGCGACAAGGAGTACCGGGACGCCTACCTCAAGCACGTCAGCCGGCTGCTCCGGTCGATCGGCCCCGAGCAGGTCCGCAAGCTGCGCGCGCCGCTGCGCCTGAAGTACCACCTGACCCTGTCCGGCCGGATCGACGAGTTCGTCGAGCAGATCAAGTACGAGGGCGAGAGCAACGGCGGCGTCTCCGCGCGCGGCCTGCTGCGCCCGTACGCCGACTACCCGTTCCTGCGCGGCGGGCGCAAGAGCGTGCCGGCCGGCGTGCTGAAGCTGGACAACTCGCTTGTGATGCGCAGCCGGCTGTACGAGTCGGCCTGGGTCGGCGGCAAGCTGCAGCTGACCGGCCACGCGTACCCGGAGCAGCTGGGCGCCGCCAACAAGCACGACATGGTCCGCACGCTGGTGCTCCGCGAGGCCAAGGGCCGCCGCGTGATCGCCGTGCCGATGAAGACCCAGTACAGCCCCGAGGCCACCGCCAGCTGCAACCACGACCTGTACAGCTGCGACTGGGCCGGCTTCAACGTCACCCTCGACCCGAAGAAGCTCAAGCACCGCGGCCAGTGGAAGGACGGCAACTGGCGCGTCCTGGTGGCCGGCGCCGGCAAGGGCGGCGTCTACAAGGGCCGGGTCTCGGCCGGCTGGAGCGACACCGCCCAGTACGTCCCCGCCAGCTGGGTCGAGCCGGACGTCCGGATCGTGCCGTGGGTCCGGGACGGCCACGTCTACCTGCGGGTGGAGACCGTCCGGGCCCGGGTGACCGCGCTGTCCGCTCAGGACGGCCGGATGGAGGTGTCCGGCGCGGTCCGCTCCGGCCCGGACCTCGCCGGCGCCCGGTTCAAGATGACCCACGTCGAGTCCGACCGCGAGCTGCTCTTCCCGCTGGAGCTCGCCGCCCCGGTCGGCACGCTGCAGCCGTTCAACGCCTCCGTCCCGGTGGCCGAGCTGACCGCCGTCCGCACGGCCTGGGCCGAGCTCGACCCGGTGGCCGCGGAGCGCGCCCGCGACCGCTGGGACACCACCCTGCTGCTCGCCGACGGCACCGCCGTGCCGGTGGCCTGGGACGACCGCAACGCCCCGGAGCAGCTGCACGTCGCCCTGAACCCGCAGGCCCCGGTCGCCGAGCGCCGCGCGCTCTACTCGAAGCCGTCCCCCGGCGGCTACCTGCAGTTCTCCGACCAGCTGCTGCAGCCGGTGGTGGACGCGATCACCTCCCGCGGTGCCGACGGCTTCCTGCTCAGCGGCGCCTTCCCGCTGCCCGGCAACCACCGCTGGGAGCTGGTGGTCCGGCACAACTGGCGCGAGGAGGAGCACGTCTACCCGGTGGAGATCGCGGACGGCCGGTTCCGCACCGCCCTCCCGCCGGTGCCGACGGCCTCCTTCGCCGGCCGGGTGCCGCTCACCCAGGGCACCTGGGACGTCTTCTTCCGCCCGGTCGGCGAGCCGGCCGACAGCCAGGCCTCCCGGCACGCGCTGATCGCGCCGGAGTGCTTCGGCACCCTGCCGCTGGAGGTGGAGTCGCGCGGCAAGCGGATCGCGCTGGAGCGCCGCTACTACGACGGCCTCTCGCTGGAGTCGCACTCGGCGCTGCTGCCCGAGGAGCGCAGCGGCTACCGCCAGCGCCAGCTGCGCACCGTGGACTACCCGGCGGCCCGCCGGCTCCCGCTGCGCGACACCGTGCTCTACAACGTGGCGCTCGGCGGCCTCTACGCGGACGCGCCGCGCGCGATCCACGAGGAGCTGGTCCGCCGCGGCCTGCAGCTGGAGCACCTGTGGGGCAGCGACGACCTCCAGGCCGAGCTGCCGCAGACCGCGGGCGCGATCCGGCTCTGGAGCCCGGAGTGGTTCGAGACGCTGGCCACCGCCAAGTACATCGTCACCAGTGCGCACCTGCCGGACTTCTTCGTCCGCCGCCCCGGCCAGGTGGTCGTGCAGACCTGGCACGGCACCCCGCTGAAGCAGGTCGGCTACGACTTCGAGAAGGTCTGGTTCACCGACGCCAACTACCTGAAGGGGCTCGCCAAGGACGTCCCGAACTGGTCGATGCTGGTGGCCGGCAACACCTGGTCGGCGCCGGTGCTGCGCCGGGCGTTCGACTTCAAGGGTGAAATCCTGGAGAGCGGTTCGCCCCGTAACGACCTGCTGTTCGCGTCCGACCGGGAGAAGACCGCCGAGCAGGTCCGCGAACGGCTCGGCCTGCCCGAGGGCAAGAAGGTCGTGCTGTACGCGCCGACCTTCCGCGAGGACCGCCGGCGCCCGAACGGCGGCTACCAGATCGACCTGCGGCTCGACCTGGACGCGGCCCGGGAGGCGCTGGGCGACGACCAGGTCCTGCTGGTCCGCCGGCACAGCGTGATGTGCGGCCAGATCCCCGGCGCCGGCAACGGCTACATCTGGGACGTCGGCAGCTACCCCGACATGGCCGAGCTGCTGCTGATCGCCGACGTGCTGGTCACCGACTACTCGGCGACGCTGTTCGACTTCGCCGCGACCGGCAAGCCGGTGCTGTTCTTCACGCACGACCTGGAGCACTACCGCGACAACCTGCGCGGCTTCAGCCTCGACTTCGAGTCGGAGGTGCCCGGCCCGCTGCTGGCCACCTCCGAGGAGCTGGTCTCCGCGCTCGGCCGGGTCGACACGGTGACCGCCGAGTACGCCGAGAAGTACGCGGCGTTCCGTGAGGCGTACTGCGACCTGGACGACGGCCAGGCCGCGGCCCGCGTGGTGGACGGCATGCTCCGCCAGCAGTAGCAGGCAGCCCAGGAGGCGCCCGGCGCGACACCGCGCCGGGGGCCGCCCGGGGGACGGGGGGGTAACCGGGGAGACACCCGGCCTATGACCCGCAAAACAAAACAAAACAACAATT